>CAUVRF010000053.1:0-10608 GCA_963554245.1 uncultured Streptococcus sp. | reverse complement strand
TGCCCCACCTACTCGTTGCAGGTTCGACGGGATCAGGGAAGTCAGTCGCAGTTAACGGTATTATAGCCAGCATTCTCATGAAAGCAAGACCAGATCAGGTCAAGTTTATGATGGTGGATCCTAAGATGGTTGAGTTATCGGTTTACAATGACATTCCTCACCTCTTGATTCCAGTTGTAACCAATCCACGCAAGGCCAGCAAGGCTCTGCAAAAGGTTGTGGATGAGATGGAAAACCGTTACGAACTCTTCGCTAAGGTTGGTGTGCGAAATATCGCTGGTTATAATGCTAAGGTCGAGGAATTTAATAGCCAGTCTGAGTACAAACAAGTACCGCTTCCTTTGATTGTTGTCATTGTAGATGAGTTGGCTGACCTCATGATGGTGGCCAGCAAGGAAGTAGAAGATGCCATCATCCGTCTTGGACAGAAGGCGCGTGCCGCAGGGATTCACATGATTCTCGCAACGCAACGTCCATCGGTTGATGTCATCTCTGGTCTCATTAAAGCCAATGTCCCATCTCGTGTGGCTTTTGCAGTTTCATCAGGTACAGATTCACGAACTATCTTGGATGAGAATGGAGCAGAAAAACTGCTCGGTCGAGGAGATATGCTCTTTAAACCAATTGATGAAAATCATCCAGTCCGTCTGCAAGGCTCCTTTATCTCGGATGATGATGTCGAACGCATCGTAAACTTCATCAAGGCTCAGGCGGATGCGGACTACGATGAGAGTTTTGACCCAGGTGAGGTTTCTGAAAATGAAGGAGAATTTTCAGATGGTGAAGCTGGCGGGGATCCGCTATTTGAAGAAGCCAAGGCTCTGGTTATCGAGACGCAGAAAGCCAGTGCTTCGATGATTCAGCGTCGTTTGTCTGTTGGATTTAACCGTGCAACCCGCCTTATGGAAGAACTCGAAATGGCGGGTGTTATCGGTCCAGCTGAAGGAACCAAACCGCGAAAAGTATTGCAACAATAAAAAATAGCTTCTTTCCAAAGCTGGAAGGAAGCTATTTTAGTGGTTATTGATTGCTTTTGTTTTCGGAACTAGTCGTTTTGGACGAGTTTCCACTATCAGTTGTTTCTTTTGTTGAGGAAGGTGTAGAAGAATCCTGAGTTGTTGTTTTCTGTTCTTCTTTTTTCTCCTCTTTCGTGTTGGATTGAGGAGTTTCTTCTTGCGGGGTATTTTCTTTAATAGAAGTGTCGTCCTTGTTAGGTGTAGTATTTTCCTGAGGGGATTCTTTTTGAATTTCCTTGACAACAGTTGTTTGAGTTGTCGTTGGTTCTTTTTTGTTGTTTTTGTTATTATCCATAGCGTTCATGATGGTAATAGTAGCGGTAATTAGACCAAGGATACTACCGATGGTAGCAATCGTTTTTTGAAAGACAGTAAATCCCTTTTTGATGTGTTCTGTTTTTGGTTTTGAAGTTCTATGATAGTTAGACATGATACTCTCCTTTAATTATGATTTATTATACCTCATTTCTTTAAAAAAATCTTAAAAAAAGAGGACTTGCCCTTTCTTGTCGCAAGCTTCGTTTCATGATACAATAGAAGAAGTGATTTTAGAAAGCGTGAGAAAACATGATCTACTTTGATAATTCGGCAACGACCAAGCCTTATCCTGAAGCACTTGAAACTTATACTCAGGTCGCTTCGAAAATTGTAGGAAATCCATCCAGTCTCCATCGTTTGGGAGACCCGGCGACACGAATTTTAGATGCTTCCCGTCAGCAAATTGCAGATTTGATTGGCAAGAAGAGTGATGAAATCTTCTTTACTTCTGGAGGAACAGAAG
The DNA here is from genome assembly GCA_963554245.1 of uncultured Streptococcus sp. Lineage (GTDB taxonomy): Bacteria > Bacillota > Bacilli > Lactobacillales > Streptococcaceae > Streptococcus. Next base: position 8,811 of record CAUVRF010000053.1, on the reverse strand, counting down.
GGGATAACTGGGTCATCAAAGGTGTGGCCTTCGAAAAAGCCCAGTTTGGCAAGCACATCATCGTATCAGCCATTGAACATCCAGCAGTCAAGGAATCAGCCCTCTGGCTGAAAAGTCAAGGTTTTGAGGTGGATTTTGCTCCAGTTGATAGCAGAGGGTTTGTGGATGTTGAGGCTCTAGGAGCTTTGATACGACCTGATACGACCCTCATCTCTATTATGGCAGTAAACAATGAAATTGGGGCTATTCAGCCTATTGAGGCTATCTCAGAACTGTTGGAAGACAAGCCAACTATTTCCTTCCACGTTGATGCAGTTCAGGCACTCGCTAAGATTCCGACTGAAAAATATCTGACAGATCGTGTAGATTTTGCGACCTTCTCAAGTCATAAATTTCATGGTGTTCGAGGTGTTGGCTTTGTCTATATCAAGTCTGGTAAGAAAATTACGCCTCTTTTGACAGGTGGTGGTCAAGAGCGTGATTATCGTTCGACAACTGAAAATGTAGCAGGGATTGCAGCGACAGCCAAGGCCCTCCGTTTGTCTATGGAAAAGTTAGATATCTTTGTTAGTAAGACTGGACAGATGAAATCAGTCATTCGTCAAGCTCTTTTGGACTATCCAGATATTTTTGTCTTTTCAGATGAGGAAGACTTTGCCACTCATATCCTGACTTTTGGAATCAAGGGTGTTCGTGGTGAAGTCATTGTTCACGCATTTGAAGACTATGATATTTTCATCTCCACAACCTCGGCTTGTTCATCCAAGGCTGGAAAACCTGCGGGGACCTTGATTGCCATGGGAGTGGACAAAGATAAGGCCCAGTCAGCTGTACGCCTAAGCCTAGATCTTGAAAATGATATGAGTCAGGTTGAGCAGTTTTTGACCAAGCTAAAATTAATTTACAATCAAACTAGAAAAGTAAGATAGGAGCATTCATGCAGTATTCAGAAATTATGATTCGCTACGGAGAGTTGTCAACCAAGGGCAAAAACCGTATGCGGTTCATCAATAAACTTCGCAATAATATTTCGGACGTTTTGTCCATCTATCCCCAAGTTAAGGTAACCGCTGATCGCGACCGTGCACACGCTTACCTGAATGGAGCAGACTACACAGCAGTTGCAGAATCTCTCAAACAAGTCTTCGGGATTCAAAATTTTTCTCCAGTATATAAGCTTGAAAAATCTGTAGAAGTTCTGAAGTCTTCTGTCCAAGAGATTATGAAAGATATCTACAAGGAAGGCATGACCTTTAAGATTTCTAGTAAGCGTAGCGATCACAACTTTGAGCTCGATAGTCGTGAACTCAACCAAACACTTGGTGGAGCTGTATTTGAGGCAATTCCAAATGTCCAAGTTCAAATGAAAAATCCTGATATCAATCTTCAGGTGGAGATTCGTGAGGAAGCGGCTTATCTTTCTTATGAGACTATTCGTGGAGCAGGTGGTTTGCCTGTGGGTACTTCTGGTAAGGGGATGCTCATGTTGTCAGGGGGGATTGACTCGCCTGTAGCAGGTTATCTAGCTCTTAAACGTGGAGTGGATATCGAGGCCGTTCACTTTGCCAGCCCACCTTACACAAGTCCTGGTGCCCTTAAAAAGGCCCAAGATTTGACCCGTAAATTAACCAAGTTTGGTGGCAATATCCAGTTTATCGAAGTGCCTTTCACAGAGATTCAAGAGGAGATCAAAGCCAAGGCGCCAGAAGCCTACCTCATGACTCTGACTCGTCGTTTTATGATGCGCATTACCGATCGTATCCGTGAGGTACGAAATGGTTTGGTTATCATCAATGGGGAAAGTCTTGGTCAAGTAGCTAGCCAGACCTTGGAAAGCATGCAGGCTATCAACGCTGTGACTAACACTCCCATCATCCGTCCTGTGGTTACTATGGACAAGTTGGAAATCATTGACATCGCTCAGGAAATCGATACCTTTGATATTTCTATCCAACCGTTTGAAGACTGCTGTACCATTTTTGCGCCTGATCGTCCTAAGACCAATCCTAAAATTAAGAATGCGGAGCAGTATGAAGCACGCATGGATGTTGAAGGCTTGGTTGAGCGAGCAGTGGATGGTATCATGATTACTGAGATTACACCTCAAGCTGAAAAAGATGCTGTCGATGAGTTGATTGACAATCTCCTCTAATCAGAAAATCCAGAAGAATTCAGAAAAATAAATGAGAAAGTTAGTTATTTATCCTTAAAATGGACATTTACTGACTTTTTTTCTATTTTTATGGTATAATGAGATAAAATTTTGAATATAGAGAGTTTTCTGACAATGAATCATTCCTACTTTTACTTAAAAATGAAAGAACACAAACTCAAGGTTCCTTATACAGGAAAAGAGCGTCGTGTGCGTGTGCTCCTGCCAAAGGACTACGAGAAAGACACAGACCGTTTTTACCCTGTTGTTTACTTTCATGATGGGCAAAATGTCTTTTACAGCAAGGAGTCTTATATCGGACACTCTTGGAAAATTATTCCAGCCATTAAGCGAAATCCAGACATCAGTCGCATGATTGTCGTTGCTATTGATAATGATGGTATGGGACGGATGAATGAGTATGCGGCTTGGAAGTTCCAAGAATCTCCTATTCCTGGCCAGCAGTTTGGCGGTAAGGGCGTGGAGTATGCAGAGTTTGTCATGGAAGTGGTCAAGCCTTTTATTGATGAGACCTACCGTACTAAAGCTGATCGGCAGCATACGGCTATGATTGGTTCGTCGTTAGGAGGCAATATTACCCAGTTTATCGGACTAGAGTACCAAGATCGAATTGGTTGTCTAGGTGTCTTCTCATCTGCTAACTGGCTTCACCAAGAAGCCTTTAACCGCTATATCGAGCGCAAGAAATTGACACCTGAACAGCGCATTTTTATCTATGTAGGAACAGAAGAAGCAGACGATACGGACAAGACCTTGATGGCTGGCAATATCAAGCAAGCCTATATCGACTCATCGCTTCGTTATTACCGTGATTTGATTGCAGGTGGAGTAGGCTTGGATAATCTTGTCTTGAAAGTTCAGTCTGGTGCTATCCATAGTGAGATTCCATGGTCGGAAAATTTACCAGACTGTCTCCGATTTTTTGCTGAGAAATGGTAAGTTAGGAAAGGAGAAAGCCAATGCATATTGAAAACCTTAGCCACTGGAGTGGCCACCTCAACCGTGAAATGTACCTCAATCGTTATGGACATGCTGGGATTCCAGTTGTTGTTTTTGCTTCATCTGGTGGCAGTCACAACGAATACTATGATTTTGGCATGATAGATGCCTGTGCTTCCTTTATCGAGGAAGGTCGTGTTCAGTTCTTTACCCTATCCAGTGTTGACAGTGAGAGCTGGCTAGCTACTTGGAAAAATGGTCATGACCAAGCGGAGATGCATCGAGCCTACGAACGCTACGTGATTGAGGAGGCGATTCCTTTTATCAAGCACAAGACAGGTTGGTTTGATGGGATGATGACGACGGGGTGTTCGATGGGGGCTTACCATGCACTCAATTTCTTTCTCCAGCATCCAGATGTCTTTACCAAGGTGATTGCCCTCAGTGGTGTTTACGACGCACGTTTCTTCGTTGGCGATTACTACAACGACGATGCAATTTACCAAAACTCACCAGTAGATTATATCTGGAATCAAAACGACGGCTGGTTTATTGATCGTTACCGTCAGGCAGAAATCGTCGTCTGTACGGGACTTGGTGCCTGGGAACAAGACGGTCTACCATCTTTCTACAAGCTTAAAGAAGCCTTTGACCAGAAACAAATTCCAGCCTGGTTTGCTGAATGGGGACACGATGTCGCCCACGACTGGGAATGGTGGCGTAAACAAATGCCCTATTTTCTTGGACACCTGTATCTATAAAAGGAGTTGCCTATGAATTACCTTGTTATTTCTCCCTACTATCCGCAAAACTTTCAACAGTTTACAATCGAGCTAGCTAATAAAGGCATCACAGTCTTGGGAATTGGTCAGGAGCCTTACGAACAACTTGATGAACCTTTGCGCAATAGCCTGACCGAGTATTTCCGTGTAGACAATCTTGAGAACATAGACGAAGTCAAACGTGCAGTTGCTTTTCTCTTTTATAAACATGGCCCAATTGACCGCATCGAGTCCCACAATGAATACTGGCTTGAGCTGGACGCAGCCCTACGGGAGCAGTTCAATGTTTTTGGTACCAAACCCGGAGACCTTAAAAAAACTAAGTTTAAGTCGGAGATGAAGAAACTCTTCCAGAAGGCAGGTGTACCTGTTGTACCTGGCACTGTTATCCAGACAGAAGCAGATGTAGACCAAGCAGTCGAGACGATTGGCTTACCATTGATTGCCAAACCAGATAATGGTGTGGGAGCAGCAGCAACCTTTAAACTTGAAAACCAAGCAGATGTGGACCGGTTCAAGCAAGAATGGGACCGTTCAACCGTTTATTTCTTTGAGAAATTTGTCACTTCCAGCGAAATCTGTACCTTTGATGGACTAGTGGACAAGGATGGAAAGATTGTCTTCTCAACAACCTTTGACTACGCCTATACACCACTTGATTTGATGATTTATAAGATGGACAATTCCTACTATGTCCTCAAGGATATGGATCCCAAACTGCGCAAGTATGGTGAGGCTATTGTCAAGGAATTTGGCATGAGAGAACGCTTTTTCCATATCGAGTTCTTCCGTGAGGGAGACGATTATATCGCTATTGAGTACAATAACCGTCCTGCAGGTGGTTTTACCATTGATGTTTATAACTTTGCTCATTCCTTGGACCTTTATAGAGGCTACGCAGCAATTGTCACAGGAGAAGAGTTTCCAAGTTCAGAGTTTGAGCCCCAGTATTGCTTGGCAACTTCACGTCGTGCCAATGTCAACTATCTTTATTCAGAAGAAGACTTGCTTGCCAAGTATAGCCAACAATTCAAGGTCAAAAAAATCATGCCAGCTGCCTTTGCGGAACTTCAAGGAGATTACCTGTATATGCTGACAACTCCAAGTCGTAAAGAGATGGAGCAAATGATTGCAGACTTTGGTCAACGTCAAAATTAATGAAAAGGATGAAAGGAGTTTGACTTCTTTCATCCTTTTCTTAAAGATAAGTTAAATAAAGCGTTTTCCAAAGATTCTTTTAGAAAATCTGTTGCTAAAAGGCCTAAAAATTGATAGAATAAGGATTGTCTAAAAAAATTGAAGGAGAATCTATCAAATGGATTTTACATGGGCTATTAAATATGCCACTGAATTCTTGGGAACTGCTATTTTGGTCATTCTTGGTAATGGTGCAGTTGCTAACGTTGAACTTAAAGGTACGAAAGGTCACCAAAGTGGCTGGCTCGTTATCGCGGTTGGTTATGGTATGGGGGTTATGATCCCAGCCTTGATGTTCGGTAATGTATCTGGTAACCACATCAACCCAGCCTTCACACTTGGACTTGCTGTGAGCGGACTTTTCCCTTGGGAACAAGTGCCATTCTACATCCTAGCACAAGTTTTGGGAGCGATTTTTGGTCAAGCTATGGTTGTGGCAACTCACCGTCCTTACTACTTGAAAACAGAGAATCCAAATAATATCTTGGGAACTTTCTCAACTATTTCAAATGTTGACCAAGGAACAAAAGAATCACGTTTCGCAGCAAGTGTAAATGGTTTTATCAATGAGTTTGTCGGCTCGTTTATTCTGTTCTTTGCGGCCCTAGGAATGACTAAAAACTTTTTTGGTGCAGAAGTAATGCAATACATGAAGCAAATGGCAACGCAGGCTAATCAAACAGTTGACTTCTCTGAATTAGCTATTAAAGCTCAAATAGCACCACACACAGCAGCAGGTCTTTCAGTTGCTCATTTAGGACTTGGTTTCCTAGTAATGGCCTTGGTAACTTCACTCGGTGGACCTACTGGACCTGCTTTGAACCCAGCTCGTGACTTTGGACCACGTCTTCTTCACGAATTCCTTCCAAAATCGGTTCTTGGTCAACACAAGGGTGATTCAAAATGGTGGTATGCTTGGGTTCCGGTTGTAGCTCCAATTGCAGCGGGTATTGCAGCAGTTGCAGTATTCAAACTACTTTATCTATAATAAGAGAAACTGGGGAAACCCAGTTTTTTGTTATAAAATTTCTAAATAAATCAGATATGGCTTGTAAAATATTCGAAAATCCTTTAAAATAAAAGAGTTGGAGGAATTTATGAGTGTGAATGAGATTGTTCGGATCATTCCGACTGTGAAAGTTAATAACCGAAAATTAAATGAAAAATTTTACATTGAAACCCTAGGGATGAAACCCTTGTTAGAAGAGTCGGCCTTTCTTTCCTTGGGAGACCAGACAGGTACTGAGAGGTTGATTCTAGAAGAAGCTCCGAGCATGCGAACACGCAGAGTTGAAGGACTTAAGAAACTTGCTAGACTCGTGGTGAGGGTTGATAATCCTTCTGAAATCGAGGCCCTTCTTTCACAGATGAAGTCACTTCCTCTCCTATTTAAAGGAAGCTGTGGTTATGCTTTTGAGATTATTTCTCCTGAACAGGATGTGATCCTTGTTCATGCGGAAAATCATATTGAAGACTTAGTTCCGCTAGATACGATTCCTGAATTTTATTCAAATAAAAGTATAAAATACTTGAGTCAATTTGAGGTTTCTATGGAGTTGCGTATGCCTGAGGGGACAGAGAGCTTGCTTGATCCTGAAGGTGTAGCGCCAGCAATCACTTTTACTAAAGGGCAAGGGCCAGATTTGGCTGTTGAAAACAATGTCACTTGGGACCTGACGATGTTGAAATTTTTAGTAAGGGATTTTGATCTAAGTAGCCTTCGTCAGAAATTTGAAAAGACAGGTTACTTTGTCCCTAAGTCTGAAAAATTCTTCCTTGGTAAAGATACCAATAACATTGAATTGTGGTTTGAAGAAGCATGAAGTGGGAAAAAATTCTAAGAAAAATAGAAAATCAAATTGAGGCAGGGATTTATCCCGGGGCCTCTTTTGCATATTATAAGGATGGTGAATGGAAAGAGTCTTATCTAGGATTGAGTGATCCAGAACGAGACTTGAAGACAGAAAGTGGTTTGGTTTATGATCTAGCCAGTGTGAGTAAGGTCGTGGGAGTGGGGACGGTTTTTACCTTCTTGTGGCAGCATGGCAAATTAGATATTGATCGACCGGTAACGGATTTTTTACCGGAGTGTGATTATCCAGATATTACCATACGACAACTTCTGACCCATGCTACAGACTTAGATCCCTTTATTTCTAATCGAGACCAGTTAAGCGCTGAGGAATTGAGAGAAGCTATGTTTCACCTCAACAGACGAAGTCAGCCTGCTTTTCTATACTCGGACGTTCATTTTTTACTCTTGGGCTTTCTTTTGGAAAAAATCTTTAACCAAGACTTGGATCAGATTATAGAAGAACAAGTTTTGAAACCATGGGGAATGAAGGAAACGATGTTTGGTCCCGTTGAAGTTGCTGTACCAACAGTGAGAGGAGTGGAGGCCGGAATCATTCACGATCCCAAAGCTCGTCTATTAGGGAAACACGCTGGAAGTGCTGGTTTGTTTTCGACTGTTAAGGATTTGCAGATCTTTCTAGAACATTACTTGAAAGATGATTTTGCTACAGATTTGACTCGAGATTTTTCTCCTTTAGATGATAAGGAGCGTTCCCTATCCTGGAATCTGGAGGGAGCTTGGCTCGACCATACGGGCTATACTGGTACCTTTATCATGTGGAATCGAGAGAAGCAGGAGGCTGCCATCTTTTTATCCAATCGAACGTATGAGAAGGATGAGCGTGCCCAGTGGATAGTTGATCGAAATCAAGTGATGGAAATGATTCGTCAAGAAGAGTAGGGGGAAGCATGTCAAAAACCGTAAAAGGAACTCTGTATACAGTAGTAGCAGGGATTGCTTGGGGCTTGTCTGGAACCAGTGGTCAATACCTGATGGCACACGGAATTTCCGCTCTAGTCTTGACCAATTTGCGACTTATCATTGCAGGCTTGGCACTGGTAGCCTTATCCTATATGACTGCAAAGGATAAACTCTATGCTTTTTTTAAAGACAGAAAAAGCCTTTTATCTCTGCTGTTATTTGCCTTGTTTGGACTTTTCTTAAACCAGTTTGCCTATCTTTCTGCCATTCAGGAAATCAATGCTGGAACAGCGACAGTTCTCCAGTATGTATGCCCCGTTGGGATCTTGATTTATACCTGTATCAAGGATAAGGTAGCACCGACACTGGCTGAGATTATTTCGATTGGATTGGCTATAGGAGGAACTTTTCTTATCGCGACGCACGGGAAAGTCGACCAGTTATCTGTCACACCCCTAGGTCTGTTCTGGGGCCTCTTTTCAGCCTTGACCTATGCCCTCTATATTATTCTTCCCATCGTTTTGATTAAGAAGTGGGGCAGTATTTTGGTGATTGGTGTCGGGATGGTTATTTCTGGTGTAGTGGCTATTCCCTTCACAGGAGTCTTACAGGCCAGCATACCAACCAGCTTAGATTTTCTCTTTGCATTTGCTGGGATTATCATAATCGGAACGGTCTTTGCCTATACAGCTTTCCTAAAGGGAGCTAGTCTGATAGGCCCTGTTAAGTCTAGTTTATTGGCTTCCATAGAGCCAATTTCTGCCGTTTTCTTTGCCTTTCTGATTATGAAGGAACAGTTTTATGCGATTGATTTTATCGGTATGGCTATGATTTTACTAGCCGTGACCATTATTTCATTGAAAGATTTACTGTTGGAAATAAAGAGTAAGTAATCATAACCACCCGTCTAACGGGTGGTTTGCACCAGGGCTATAAGCCCAAAT
>CAUVRF010000052.1:0-10634 GCA_963554245.1 uncultured Streptococcus sp. | reverse complement strand
TACGTAACACTGAACGTTTCGTAGGTCAAGAATTTGATGCTAAAATCAAAGAAGTTGATCCTAAAGAAAACCGCTTCATCCTTTCACGTCGTGAAGTTGTTGAAGCAGCTACTGCAGCAGCTCGTGCTGAAGTATTCGGTAAATTGGCTGTTGGTGATGTCGTAACTGGTAAAGTTGCTCGTATCACTAGCTTTGGTGCTTTCATCGACCTTGGTGGTGTTGACGGATTGGTTCACTTGACTGAATTGTCACATGAACGTAACGTATCACCAAAATCAGTTGTAACTGTTGGTGAAGAAATTGAAGTGAAAATCCTTGATCTTAACGAAGAAGAAGGACGTGTATCACTTTCACTTAAAGCAACAACACCTGGACCATGGGATGGCGTTGAGCAAAAATTGGCTAAAGGTGATGTAGTAGAAGGAACAGTTAAACGTTTGACTGACTTCGGTGCATTTGTTGAAGTATTGCCAGGTATCGATGGACTTGTTCACGTATCACAAATTTCACACAAACGTATCGAAAATCCAAAAGAAGCTCTTACTGTTGGTCAAGAAGTTACTGTTAAAGTCCTTGATGTTAACGCTGACGCAGAACGTGTATCACTTTCTATCAAAGCTCTTGAAGAACGTCCAGCTCAAGAAGAAGGACAAAAAGAAGAAAAACGTGCTGCTCGTCCACGTCGTCCAAAACGTCAAGAAAAACGTGATTTCGAACTTCCAGAAACACAAACAGGATTCTCAATGGCTGACTTGTTCGGTGATATCGAACTTTAATCAAATTGATAATCACAAAATCCTTTGTTTAAAACAAGGGATTTTTCTTTTGTCTCTTTCTCATTTTTGATATAATAGTTCTATGTTAGATTCAGAAAAACAATCACAATATCAATTGTTAAATGAGGAACTCTCTTATTTGCTTGACGGTGAGAGCAATGTTCTTGCCAATCTTTCGAATGCTAGTGCCCTCCTAAAATCTCGCTTTCCCAATACTGTATTTGCAGGGTTTTATCTGTTTGACGGTAGCGAGTTGGTTTTAGGGCCTTTTCAGGGTGGTGTTTCTTGTATTCGCATTCCGCTTGGAAAAGGCGTGTGTGGAGAAGCTGCTGAGTTTCAAGAGACTGTTTTGGTTGGCGATGTGAGCACCTATCCAAACTACATTTCTTGTGATAGTATGGCCAAGAGTGAAATCGTGGTTCCCATGCTCAAGAATGGTCAATTGCTGGGTGTCTTAGACCTGGATTCTTCAGTTATTGATGATTACAATGCCGTTGACCGTGATTACTTGGAACAATTTGTCGCTATTTTGCTTGAGAAGACAGAATGGGACTTTACGATGTTTGAGGAGAAAGCCTAATGTATCAAGCACTTTATCGAAAATATAGAAGCCAGACTTTTTCACAACTAGTAGGTCAAGAAGTTGTGGCTAAAACCCTAAAACAAGCAGTTGAGCAGGAAAAGATTAGTCATGCCTATCTTTTCTCAGGTCCTCGAGGAACTGGTAAAACCAGTGTAGCCAAGATTTTTGCCAAGGCTATGAACTGTCCGAACCAGGTAGACGGGGAACCATGTAATAACTGTTATATCTGCCAAGCAGTCACAGAAGGTAGCCTAGAAGATGTTATCGAAATGGATGCGGCTTCGAATAATGGAGTCGATGAAATCCGTGAAATTCGTGATAAATCCACCTATTCTCCTAGTTTGGCCCGTTATAAGGTCTATATCATAGACGAGGTTCATATGTTGTCTACAGGAGCTTTTAATGCGCTTTTGAAGACCCTAGAAGAACCAACCCAGAACGTTGTCTTTATTTTGGCGACTACCGAATTGCACAAGATTCCAGCAACTATTTTATCGCGTGTCCAACGTTTTGAGTTTAAATCGATTCGAACTCAAGATATCACGGCACATATTCATCATATTTTAGAAAAAGAAAATATCAGTTCTGAACCAGATGCTGTAGAAATCATTGCCAGACGGGCTGAAGGTGGGATGCGGGATGCCTTGTCTATTCTGGACCAAGCCTTGAGTTTGACTCAAGGGAATGCTTTAACTACAGCTATCTCTGAGGAGATTACAGGCACCATTAGTCTATCAGCGCTTGATGACTATGTAGCCGCCTTGTCACAGCAGGATGTTTTAAAAGCTCTTGATTCTTTGAATCTTTTGTTTGAAAATGGCAAGAGTATGACTCGTTTTGTGACGGATCTTTTACAGTACTTGCGTGATCTATTAGTTGTTCAGACAGGTGGCGAAAATACTCATCATAGTCCAGTTTTTATGGACAATCTAGCTCTTTCTCAGGAAAGTCTCTTTGAAATGATTCGAATAGCGACTGTGAGCTTGGCAGATATGAAAGCGAGCCTACAACCTAAGATTTATGCTGAGATGATGACCATTCGTTTAGCGGAGATTAAGCCTGAACCAGTGCTTTCAGGAGCTGTCGAAAGTGAAATTTCTGCACTGAGACAGGAAGTAGTTCGTCTCAAGCAAGAACTTGCTAATGTTGGAACGGTGCCTAAACAAGTGGCGCCAGTCCCTAGCCGTCCAGCCACTTCCAAGACTGTCTATCGAGTAGACCGTAATAAGGTTCAGGCTATCCTACAAGAAGCTGTTGAAAATCCTGAATTGGCACGGCAAAACTTGATTCGCCTCCAAAATGCATGGGGAGAAGTAATCGAAAGCTTAGCTGGTCCTGATAAGGCTCTGCTTGTTGGTTCTCAGCCAGTTGCGGCCAACGAACACCATGCTATTTTAGCTTTTGAATCTAATTTCAATGCAGGGCAAACCATGAAACGGGATAACCTCAATACCATGTTTGGCAATATTCTCAGCCAGGCGGCTGGATTTTCACCTGAAATCCTGGCAATTTCCCTAGAGGAATGGAAAGAGGTTCGAGCAGCATTTTCAGCTAAAAACAAGTCTTCTCAAACCAATCAAGAGGTGAAAGAAGAGAGTTTGATTCCAGAAGGATTTGAATTTTTGGCTGATAAAGTGAAGGTAGAGGAAGACTAAAGAAAGATTTCATGATACAATAAGTTTATGAATAGACAACAATTTATTATGATAGCGTTATTTACGGCTGCTGAGACTTATTTTTTCAATGAAGCCTGGATGACCGGGCGTTATTTCATGGCAGCCTTTTGGGCCATTCTACTCTTTCGAAATTTTAGGTTAAGTTACGTGATGGGAAAAATTGTAGACACCATTGATCAGCACCTAAATCGCAAGGACTAGCTCCTAGCTTCTAGACAAAATCAAAGCCTTTTAGGCTTTTTTTTGTTATACTAGTAGAGTATATTTATGGACCTTTTCTTGTATTTTTTGAGAAATGTAAGTGATTTCGCTAAGGATAAAGGAAGTAGGCCAGAAAAAGAAAGGAACTATCATGTCAGTATTAGAGATCAAAGATCTTCACGTTGAGATTGAAGGAAAAGAAATTTTGAAAGGAGTCAACCTGACTCTGAAAACAGGAGAAATCGCCGCTATCATGGGACCAAATGGTACTGGTAAATCAACTCTTTCTGCCGCTATCATGGGAAATCCAAACTATGAAGTTACCAAAGGGGAGGTCTTGTTTGATGGCGTAAACATCCTTGAGTTGGAAGTGGACGAACGCGCGCGTATGGGACTTTTCCTTGCTATGCAATACCCATCAGAAATTCCTGGAATTACTAACGCTGAGTTTCTTCGTGCAGCTATGAATGCTGGTAAAGAAGACGATGAAAAGATTTCAATTCGAGAGTTCATCACTAAACTAGATGAGAAAATGGAATTGCTCAACATGAAAGAAGAAATGGCAGAGCGCTACCTCAACGAAGGTTTCTCTGGTGGAGAGAAAAAACGTAATGAAATTCTTCAACTCTTGATGTTGGAACCAACTTTTGCCCTTTTGGATGAGATTGACTCAGGTCTTGATATCGATGCTCTTAAAGTTGTGTCTAAAGGTGTCAATGCTATGCGTGGCGAAGGCTTTGGTGCTATGATCATTACTCACTACCAACGTCTCTTGAATTATATCACGCCAGATGTGGTACACGTGATGATGGAAGGGCGTGTTGTCCTTTCTGGTGGTCCAGAATTGGCTGCGCGTTTGGAGCGTGAAGGATACGCAAAACTAGCTGAAGAACTTGGCTACGACTACAAGGAAGAATTGTAATTCCCTCGTATCTTTTAGGAGAAGTAAATGACTAAAGAAACTATTAAACTTTTTTCAGAAATGCACGCTGAACCAAGCTGGTTGGCTGACCTCCGTCAAAAAGCTTTTGATAAGATTGAGAGTTTGGAATTACCAGTTATTGAGCGTGTCAAATTTCACCGTTGGAATCTGGGAGATGGAACCATCACAGAAAGTGAACCTTCAGCAAATGTTCCTGACTTCACGGCTCTAGATAATCACTTGAAGTTGGTGCAAGTAGGAACGCAGACTGTTTTTGAACAAACTCCAGTTGAATTGGCTGAACAAGGAGTAGTCTTTACAGACTTTCACTCAGCTTTAGAAGAAATTCCAGAACTTATCGAGGAATTCTTCATGTCATCTGTTAAGTATGACGATGACAAGTTGGCAGCCTACCACACGGCTTACTTTAACAGTGGTGCTGTTCTCTACATTCCTGATAACGTTGAGATTACAGAGCCAATCGAAGGTATTTTCTACCAAGACAGCGATAGCGATGTGCCTTTTAACAAGCATATCCTCATCATTGCTGGAAAAAACTCTAAAATAAGCTATCTTGAACGTCTAGAGTCGCGAGGTGAAAGTAATGCCAAAGCAACTGCCAATATCACAGTGGAAGTGATTGCTCGTTCTGGCGCACAAGTGAAGTTTGCAGCGATTGATCGTCTAGGTGAAAATGTCACTGCCTACATTAGCCGTCGTGGTAAACTAGGCAACGATGCAAGCATTGACTGGGCAATTGGTGTCATGAACGAAGGAAACGTCGTTGCGGACTTTGATAGTGACTTGATTGGAAATGGTAGCCATGCTGACCTTAAAGTCGTAGCTCTTTCAAGTGGCCGTCAGGTTCAAGGGATTGATACTCGAGTGACTAACTATGGTTGCAACTCTATCGGAAATATCCTCCAACATGGGGTTATCCTTGAAAAAGCAACTTTGACCTTCAATGGTATTGGACACATTATCAAGGGTGCTAAGGGAGCTGATGCGCAGCAAGAAAGTCGTGTTCTCATGCTTTCAGATCAGGCGCGTTCAGATGCCAACCCCATTCTTTTGATTGATGAAAATGACGTAACTGCAGGTCACGCGGCTTCTATCGGTCAGGTGGATCCAGAAGATATGTACTACCTCATGAGCCGTGGCTTGGATAAGGCGACTGCTGAGCGTTTGGTTGTTCGTGGTTTCCTTGGCTCCGTAATTGTTGAGATTCCAGTCAAAGAAGTTCGTGACGAAATGATTGCAACTATCGAAGAAAAATTGTCAAAACGCTAAGGGGAAGCCTATGTTAGATGTAGAAGCGATTCGCAAGGATTTTCCAATTTTAGACCAGATTGTCAACGATGAACCTCTGGTCTATCTGGACAATGCCGCGACGACACAAAAACCACTAGCAGTTCTGGAAACAATCAACCGCTACTATAAGCAGGACAATGCCAACGTTCACCGTGGTGTTCATACCTTGGCTGAGCGAGCAACAGCTTCTTATGAAGTTGCTCGTGAAACCATTCGTAAGTTTATCAATGCAGGCTCTACAAAGGAACTTCTCTTTACGAGAGGAACGACGACTAGTCTCAACTGGGTGGCACGTTTCGCTGAGGAAGTCTTGACTGAGGGAGACCAAGTCTTGATTTCTATCATGGAACACCATTCCAATATTATTCCATGGCAGGAAGCTTGCCGAAAGACTGGGGCAGAGCTTGTTTATGTCTATCTCAAAGATGGAGCTCTGGATATGGATGACTTGCGAGCTAAATTGACTGATAAGGTTAAATTTGTCTCCCTAGCTCATGCTTCAAATGTTCTTGGTGTGGTCAATCCTATCAAAGAAATCACCCAATTAGCCCACCAAGTTGGAGCTATCATGGTGGTGGATGGTGCTCAATCTACGCCTCATATGAAGATTGATGTCCAGGACTTGGATGTGGACTTCTTTGCCTTTTCGGGTCACAAGATGGCTGGCCCGACAGGTATCGGTGTTCTGTACGGAAAAGAGAAGTATTTAGAACAAATGTCACCAATTGAATTTGGTGGTGAAATGATTGATTTCGTCTATGAGCAATCTGCTAGTTGGAAGGAATTGCCTTGGAAATTTGAGGCTGGAACGCCAAATATGGCGGGTGCTATCGGACTTGCTGCAGCAGTGGATTACCTAGAAAATATTGGTATGGATGAGATTGAAGCTCATGAACAAGAATTGATAGCATACGTCTATCCAAAATTGCAGGCCATTGAAGGTTTGACCATTTATGGTTCGCAGGACTTGGTTCAACGTTCAGGTGTTATTGCCTTTAACCTAGGGAATCTTCATCCCCATGATCTAGCTACAGCACTTGATTATGAAGGAGTAGCAGTTCGTGCGGGTCATCATTGCGCTCAACCTTTGCTCCAATATTTGGAAGTCCCAGCAACAGCTCGTGCAAGTTTCTATATCTACAATACTAATGCAGATTGCGACAAGCTAGTAGATGCCCTACAAAAGACAAAGGAGTTTTTCAATGGCACTTTCTAAACTAGATAGCCTTTATATGGCAGTGGTGGCAGACCATTCGAAAAATCCACATCACCAAGGGAAGCTGGAAGATGCTGAGCAAATCAGCCTCAATAATCCAACCTGTGGGGATGTCATCAACCTCTCTGTCAAGTTTGACGCAGAGGACCGTTTGGAAGATATTGCTTTTCTAAATTCAGGATGCACCATTTCAACTGCCTCTGCTAGTATGATGACAGATGCAGTTTTGGGCAAGACCAAGCAAGAAATCCTAGGGCTTGCGACTATCTTTTCTGAAATGGTTCAAGGTCAAAAAGATGACCGCCAAGACCAACTAGGTGATGCAGCTCTCTTGTCAGGTGTTGCAAAATTCCCTCAACGGATAAAGTGTGCAACTCTAGCTTGGAATGCACTTAAGAAAACAATTGAAGATCAAGAAAAACAGTAAGACAAGTTTCTTTTGTCTTATGGATCAGTAGAAATGAAGAATGAAAGAAAGGATATTATGGCTGAAGAAAGAGTAGAACCAAAACCAATTGACCTTGGTGAATATAAATTTGGTTTCCATGATGATGTAGAGCCTGTCCTATCGACAGGAAAAGGATTGAATGAAGATGTCATTCGTGAATTATCAGCTGCAAAGGGAGAACCTGAGTGGATGTTAGAATTCCGTTTGAAGTCTTATGAAACCTTCAAAAAAATGCCTATGCAAACCTGGGGAGCAGACTTGTCAGAGATTGATTTTGATGACTTGATCTACTACCAAAAACCATCTGATAAACCAGCTCGTTCGTGGGATGAGGTTCCTGAAAAAATCAAAGAAACCTTTGAACGTATCGGGATTCCAGAAGCTGAACGTGCTTATCTAGCAGGTGCCTCTGCCCAGTACGAGTCAGAAGTAGTTTATCATAACATGAAGGAAGAATTTGAGAAGTTAGGTATTATCTTTACAGATACGGATTCTGCCCTCAAGGAATACCCAGACTTGTTTAAACAATACTTCGCTAAGTTGGTACCACCGACTGATAACAAGTTGGCAGCCCTCAACTCTGCAGTATGGTCGGGTGGAACCTTTATCTATGTGCCAAAAGGTGTCAAGGTAGATATTCCACTTCAAACCTACTTCCGTATCAACAACGAAAATACAGGTCAGTTCGAACGTACCTTGATTATTGTTGATGAAGGAGCAAGCGTCCACTACGTAGAAGGATGTACAGCACCAACTTATTCTAGCAACAGCTTGCACGCTGCCATTGTAGAAATTTTCGCTTTGGACGGAGCTTATATGCGTTATACGACTATTCAAAACTGGTCTGATAATGTCTATAACTTGGTAACAAAACGTGCCAAAGCCTTGAAAGATGCGACTGTTGAGTGGATTGATGGTAACTTGGGTGCCAAAACAACCATGAAATACCCATCTGTTTACCTAGATGGAGAAGGTGCGCGTGGAACCATGCTTTCTATTGCCTTTGCCAATGCAGGGCAACACCAAGATACGGGTGCCAAGATGATTCACAACGCTCCACATACAAGCTCGTCTATCGTGTCTAAATCCATCGCTAAAGGTGGAGGAAAGGTGGACTACCGTGGACAAGTAACCTTTAACAAAAGCTCCAAGAAATCTGTTTCTCACATCGAGTGTGACACCATTATCATGGATGACTTATCAGCGTCAGATACCATTCCATTTAATGAAATTCACAACTCGCAAGTTGCTTTGGAACACGAAGCTAAGGTATCTAAGATTTCAGAGGAACAACTCTATTACCTCATGAGCCGTGGCTTGTCGGAATCTGAGGCAACCGAGATGATTGTCATGGGATTTGTAGAGCCCTTCACAAAAGAACTTCCAATGGAATACGCGGTTGAGCTGAACCGCTTGATTAGCTATGAAATGGAAGGTTCAGTCGGATAAGAATATGCAAAATCTGAACAGGAAGAGTTCCTGTTCAGATTTTTTCAAAAAAGAACCTAATAAATATTCACAAAAATGCTTTTATATGGTAAAATAAAACAATTACATTTAGTGGAGATGGAGTATGAATATTTTTAGAACCAAAGATGTTAGTCTGAGACAGACAGAGATGCGTCGCCATTTGAAATTGTGGGATTTGATTCTATTGGGAATCGGTGCCATGGTAGGGACGGGGATTTTCACCATTACAGGAACAGCAGCGGCTACTCTAGCTGGTCCCTCACTAGTGATTTCCATTGTGATTTCTGCCTTATGTGTTTCTTTATCAGCTCTCTTTTTTGCAGAATTTGCCTCTCGTGTACCTGCAACTGGAGGTGCTTATAGTTATCTCTATGCGATTTTAGGAGAATTGCCAGCCTGGATTGCTGGCTGGTTGACCATCATGGAATTCATGACAGCTGTTTCAGGTGTGGCGTCTGGCTGGGCAGCTTACTTTAAGGGCTTACTCAGTGATTATGGTATCTCCATGCCCCAAGCCTTAAATGACACCTTCAACCCTGAACAAGGGACCTATATCGACCTTCTACCTATTTTGGTGCTGACCTTGGTAACAGGATTGGTTTTATTAAATTCCAAGGCAGCCTTACGCTTTAATTCGCTTCTAGTAATCTTGAAATTCTCTGCTCTAGCCTTATTTATCCTAGTTGGTATTTGGTACATCAAACCTGAAAATTGGTCGAATTTTGCTCCTTTTGGCTTTGGCCAGATTTATGGAGGAAGCACTGGGATTATGGCAGGTGCATCTTTGATGTTCTTTGGATTTCTCGGATTTGAGTCTATTTCCATGGCAGTTGATGAAATCCAAAGCCCGCAAAAAAATATTCCTCGTGGAATTGTACTTTCTCTGACAATCGTCACCATTCTCTATGCCTTGGTAACCTTAGTATTGACAGGGATTGTTCACTACAGTAAGCTCAATGTGGACGATGCAGTAGCATTTTCATTACGGAGTATTGGTATCGGTTGGGCAGCCAACTATGTTTCGCTCGTAGCCATTCTCACCCTGATAACGGTATGTATTTCCATGACTTATGCTTTGTCTCGAATGATATATAGCTTAGCACGTGATGGACTTTTACCTCAAAGTTTCAAACAACTAAGCAAGACCAGTCGCGTTCCTAAAAATGCGACCCTCTTAACAGGAGTTGTTTCAGCCCTTGCTGCCGGAGTGTTTCCTCTAGCCAGTATTGCAGCCTTCCTAAATATCTGTACGCTAGCTTATCTCATTTTACTAGCCTACGGAATAGTAAAACTCAGAAAAGATAAGGGTATGCCCCAAAAAGGAGAGTTTAAAACTCCTTTGGTGCCACTTTTGCCAATCCTTTCCATCCTTATCTGTGTTTCCTTTATGCTTCAATATAGTCTAGATACCTGGATTGCCTTTGGTATTGCTCTTGTAGTTGGTCTAGTCATCTACTTTACTTATGGTTATCATCATTCAACCCTCACAGAAGAAAAATAAAAGCTGGGAAATCCCAGCTTTTTAATCTTTCACATAAGTAAAGCCTTCACCCAGAATTTCATGGGCTTCTGTGATGGTGATAAAGGCCTGAGGATCGACTTGGTGAATCATGTCCTTCATTTTGACGATCTCGTTCCGACCGACGATACAGTAAATAATTTTTAAATCTTTCTTACTGTAATAACCTTGACCAGATATAAAGGTCACACCACGGCCAAGCTCCTCATTAATCTTATCAGCCAGTTGGTCAGGATATTGAGTAATGATGATAAATCCTTTGCCAGCGTAACCTCCTTCACCAATCAGGTCAATAACGCGAGCGATGATGAAGTCAAACAAGAGAGTATAGGTCACAAGACGGAGATCTTGGAAAATAAGCAGAATTAACATTAAAATGAAAAAGTCAATTCCAAAAAGCAATTTCCCAATCGAAAGATTGGTGTATTTGTTAAGGATACGGGCAACGATATCAGAACCACCAGTGGTTCCACCAGCATTAAAGATAATTCCTAAACCAACCCCTAGTAAGA
>CAUVRF010000051.1:0-10859 GCA_963554245.1 uncultured Streptococcus sp. | reverse complement strand
ATGCGGACGGTGTGGACATGAGCTGGGTACAGAAGATGAAGGATGTGAAGATTGAGTCACATAAGCTTGATAAGGATATTTCAGTGACTCAGGCTGAAAAAGATAAGAAAAAAATTGTGGATGATTTAGTATCATCTTACAACCTGGATGAATCTACGGCAAATGCACTCTATAAGCTCCAGCAAGGAATTTTGAAGAAGGCAAAACAAGAAGGGTGGACTAATGAAAAAGTTCTTTATGAGTATAATAGATTAGTTGCATCTCCAGTCTATGGAGTAAGGGCAACCTGGAGAGGTCTTGCGGGAGTTGTTGATGCCAAAAATACAAGTGATTTAGATGATATTTTGATAAATACGTATTCTTTATCTGAAAGAGAGGTAAAGATATTTAAAGAAGGGATTAATAAGCAGTATGAGTCTAAACATAATAAGGACTTGGCGCATGAAGCTATTCAAATTGCTAGTTTTACTGAGTTATCTTGGGGTGATAGAGACTTATCGAAGCTAGATGGCTGGAAAGGATTAAGCGCCCACATTATTAGCACAATTGGAAATTCAACTCGGATTGGAGATCTCTCTGTAAATACTGAAAAGTATGAAAGTTCCTTCAAAGGAGACATTGATTCAGGGAGATATGATGATGCAGATTTTAATTCAGATTTAGATGCTATTACTTCTTACGAAAGAATGATTTCTAAAGATGTAGAAACAAAAGATGTGTTTAAGGTTCAAGCAGATTACAATCATAGTATCCAAACAAACCAGACAAATCGTGTTGAGGAATTCTATACTGTGATGGGAAATGGGGATAAAGCTAACGGTAAACTTATGGTTGAAACGCTTATTGAAAATAATACGATAGGAGGCAACTTTATTAAATATGGCTTTGACCTCAATATTTTTATTGGAAAACCTAATGACAAGGAAGAGGGTTGGAAACAAGATTTCTATGATTACTTAGATAGAGGGGGTGAAAAAAATGTCGGGACTTAAAAAAATACTAATCGTGATTGGATCTGTAATTGCCTTAGCTACTGGCTTGAATCTTTATTTTCAGTATCAAAACCACCAAGAACATATGCAATTAAAAACCTCCTTTGAAGAGAGTGACAATATAGTCGTCTTACAACGTTTGATGGCATCAGAAAAATATGCACCTGACATCCGTAAAGCGGGCTATGTCGTTCCTCCCGATGGAGCTATTCGCTTGGATGGAGCTATTCGCTTGGATGGAGGAATTGACTCCATAGAGATAAAAGGAGACATCGATTTGAAAATCTCAAATCCTGGAAAGAATGAAGTCACTGTTTTATTTGAAACAACAGTAAAAGAGGAAAAAATAGATGTCTACTATATTTTAGATAATCAGTTAACCATAAAACGTAGTTACTATTCTAATATTAGTAATCAAAAAATAAAAGAGAGTGTGGACATCTCTCAAGCCGAAGAAGAGCGCCTATTAAAAATTGTTCAAAAAGAGCTTGAGGCTTTTATGGAAAAGATGTATCAGACTTTGTATGGATAGTTTGTTGTATTAGACTCAGGTGAGCTGACAGGAGCAGCCTACACAGCAGGCAAAGGTCTCTTTACAGAGATAATCATCCCCAGCATCAAGAAGTTGCAAGAAGCGATAGACGACAAGCCAGCACACTTTGAAGCTCAAGTGGTGGATAGGTAAAATTTCAGCTCTCAAATGAGGGCTTTTTTAGATTCAAGTTTCAAAAAAGAAGCAAATGTGATATACTAAAGAACGAGTATTCTATTAGAATTAGGACAAGTAATATGAAACAAACGATTATTCTTTTATACGGTGGGCGTAGTGCAGAGCGTGAAGTCTCTGTCCTTTCAGCTGAAAGTGTTATGCGTGCGGTCAACTACGACCATTTCACAGTCAAGACTTTCTTTATCAGCCAGTCAGGTGACTTTATCAAGACTCAGGAATTTAGCCAGACTCCAGGTCAAGAGGATTGTCTCATGACCAATGAAACGATTGATTGGAATAAGAAAGTTGCACCAAGTGCCATCTACGAAGAAGGTGCAGTGGTCTTTCCAGTTCTTCATGGCCCAATGGGAGAGGATGGCTCTGTTCAAGGATTCTTGGAAGTTTTAAAAATGCCTTACGTAGGTTGCAATATCTTGTCATCTAGTCTTGCCATGGATAAAATTACGACCAAGCGAGTTTTAGAATCTGTCGGGATTGCCCAAGTTCCTTATGTGGCCATCGTCGAAGGTGATGATGTGACTGCTAAAATCGCTGAAGTTGAAGAAAAATTGACTTATCCAGTCTTCACAAAACCATCAAACATGGGATCAAGTGTCGGTATTTCTAAGTCTGAAAACCAAGAAGATCTCCGTCAAGCATTAGAACTTGCCTTCCAATATGACAGTCGTGTCTTGGTGGAGCAAGGAGTGAATGCTCGTGAAATCGAGGTTGGTCTCTTGGGGAACTACGATGTCAAGAGTACACTTCCTGGTGAAGTGGTCAAGGATGTTGCCTTTTATGACTATGATGCCAAATATATCGATAACAAGATTACTATGGATATCCCGGCTAAAATCAGTGATGATGTAGTAGCTGTCATGCGTCGAAATGCTGAAACAGCCTTCCGTGCAATTGGTGGCCTCGGTCTCTCTCGTTGCGATTTCTTCTATACAGACAAGGGCGAAATTTTCCTAAACGAGCTTAATACCATGCCAGGTTTCACCCAGTGGTCAATGTATCCACTGCTTTGGGACAATATGGGAATCAGCTACCCAGACCTAATCGAGCGTTTGGTTGACCTTGCTAAGCAAAGTTTTGACAAGCGCGAAGCGCATTTGCTATAAAAATGAAAGAGAGGGTAGAAGCCAGAACCGTCACCTGCTAGGTGAATGAAGTTCTCGGACTTCAACCCTTTTTAAAGGAGTAGAAATGAAACTTACAATTCACGAAATTGCTCAAGTTGTTGGAGCTAAAAATGATGTTTGTCTTTTTGCGGATGCTCAGTTAGAAAAGGCTGAGTTTGACAGTCGTTTGATTGGGACAGGTGATTTGTTTGTGCCACTTAAAGGTGCGCGTGATGGTCATGACTTTATCGAAACAGCTTTTGAAAATGGTGCAGCAGTAACCCTCTCTGAGAAGGAAGTAGAAGGTCATCCCTACATTCTAGTAGATGATGTTTTGACTGCCTTTCAAACCCTTGCAGCCTACTATCTTGAAAAAACGGCTGTTGATGTCTTTGCAGTTACAGGTTCAAATGGCAAGACAACGACCAAGGATATGTTGGCGCATTTACTGTCAACAACCTACAAGACCTACAAAACTCAAGGCAATTACAATAACGAGATTGGCCTACCCTACACAGTTCTTCATATGCCAGATGATACTGAAAAGTTGGTCTTGGAAATGGGGCAGGATCACTTGGGGGATATCCATCTCTTGTCTGAATTGGCCCATCCAAAGACAGCCATCGTGACCTTGGTTGGAGAAGCTCATTTGGCTTTTTTCAAAGACCGTTCGGAAATTGCCAAAGGAAAAATGCAGATTGCAGATGGTATGGCTTCAGGTTCTTTGCTTCTGGCACCAGCCGACTCGATTGTAGAGGACTACTTGCCTACAGATAAAAAGGTGGTTCGTTTTGGGCCAGGAGCAGAGCTGGAAATCACAGACTTGGTTGAGCGCAAGAATAGTCTGACCTTTAAGGCCAATTTCTTGGAGCAAGCCCTCGATTTGCCAGTGACTGGTAAGTACAATGCCACCAATGCTATGATTGCTGCTTATGTGGCTCTACAAGAAGGAGTTTCAGAGGAGCAAATTCATCAGGCCTTTCAGAACCTAGAATTGACCCGCAATCGTACTGAGTGGAAGAAGGCAGCCAATGGAGCAGATATTCTGTCTGACGTATACAATGCCAATCCAACTGCTATGAAGTTGATTTTGGAGACATTCTCTGCCATTCCAGCTAATGAAGGGGGCAAGAAAATCGCTGTCTTGGCAGACATGAAGGAACTCGGCGACCAGTCAGTCCAACTCCATAACCAGATGATTTTAAGCCTATCGCCAGATGTGCTGGATACCGTTATTTTCTATGGAGAAGACATTGCCGAATTGGCACAACTTGCCAGTCAAATGTTCCCAATCGGTCACGTTTTCTACTTCAAGAAAACAGCTGACGAGGACCAATTTGAAGACCTTGTCAAGCAGGTTAAGGAAAGCCTTGGAGCCAATGACCAAATTCTGCTCAAAGGCTCGAACTCCATGAATCTAGCCAAGTTGGTAGAAAGTTTAGAAAATGAATGCAAATGATTTTACCAAGTATCTGCAAAGAATGTTAGCTATTACGGATACTGGATTAACCTTTACAAAAGATCCTTTCGACCGTGAGCGCTACGAGGACTTGCGAATCCTGTTATCTGAAATGTTGAATCAGGTATCAGACCTCGATGCAGAAGAAGTGGCAGAAGTCTTGAAACCAACGTCCGCTTATGCAACTCCTCTGATGGACGTCCGTGCTTGGATTGTTGAGGATGAAAAAGTCTGTTTAGTTAGAGGAAAAGGGGAGGATAGTTGGGCTTTGCCAGGTGGATTTGGTGAAGTCGGCTACTCTCCAACCGAAAATATTCTCAAAGAAATTGAAGAAGAAACCGGTTTTACAGCAAAAACTGAAAGGTTACTTGCAGTTTTTGATACCAATCGTTTCCAACTACAGAGCAAACAATATGCTAAGTTTGTCTTTGAATGCCAACTTCTTGACGGACAATTTCAAGAAAATCAAGAAATTGCTGACCTTCAATTTTTTGCCATTGACCAATTGCCAGTCTTATCTGAAAAACGCATCACCAAGGAGCAAATGGAGATTCTTTGGCAAGTTTATAAAGGACAAAGAGACCAATATCTTGACTGAGAAGATTATTATCGTATTTCTGAATTCATTTTTTTCTATTGGCATGGTATAATATGTGAGAAGATTTTGAAATAATGAGGAATATTAAATGAATTTATGGGATATTTTCTTTACTACGCAAGCGACAGAACCACCTCAATTTGACCTTGTCTGGTATGTAAGTTTATTTTCGTTATTAGCGTTGACCTTCTACACTTCTTATCGCTATTACGATAAAAAAGTCTATCAACGTTTTTTCCAAATTTTACAAGCTGTCCAGTTGATTCTTCTCTATAGTTGGTACTGGGGAAATCACATGCCGTTGTCAGAAAGTTTACCATTTTATCATTGTCGTATAGCGATGTTTGTAGTGCTGTTACTTCCTGGTAAGTCAATGTACAAGCAATATTTTTCTCTACTTGGAATTTTTGGAACGCTGGCAGCTTTTGTTTATCCAGTACCAGATGCCTATCCTTTTCCCCACATAGCCATCCTGTCTTTCATTTTTGGTCACCTAGCTCTTCTAGGAAATTCTTTGGTTTACTTATTTAGACAGTATGACTCTAGATTATTGGATGTTAAGCGGATTGTTTTATTAACCTTCTCACTTAATGCTCTGATTTTTGTGGTTAATTTAGTGACTGGAGGAGATTATGGATTCTTGACAAAGCCACCATTGGTTGGTGATCATGGCTTAGTTGCTAATTATCTGATTGTGTCGTTGGTATTAGCTACAGCTATTAGTTTGACCAAGAAAGTATTAGAAGTTTTTTTAGAGCAGAAAGCAGAAAAAATACTTGTGAAGAAAGCTTAGGTATAAGCTTTCTTTTTTTGTAAAAAACGATACTTTTTTAAAGTAAGGCTGTTAAGATAAAAAAATAGAAATAAAAAGTGAAAAATGACTAGGAATTTTATCAAAAACTAAGCACGATTGGATTTTTTGTGTTATAATATTCTTTGAATAGCTATGCCCAAACATAGTTATTAAATAGAAGTGAGAAACTTGGAAGACAGAGAGGATGCGATGTAATGACTAGAGATGGTTTTTTTACAGGCTTAGATATCGGAACTAGCTCGATTAAAGTGCTAGTAGCTGAGCATAGAGATGGTGAAGTAAATGTAATTGGTGTTAGCAATGCCAAAAGTAAAGGTGTAAAAGACGGAATTATTGTTGATATTGAAGCAGCTGCTTCAGCAATCAAATCCGCAATCACACAGGCGGAAGAGAAAGCTGGTATTTCTATTAAGTCTGTTAACGTTGGCCTTCCAGCAAACCTCTTGCAGGTTGAACCAACACAAGGAATGATTCCTGTAACTTCAGATACCAAAGAAATCACGGATCAAGATGTTGAAAATGTTGTCAAATCAGCTTTGACTAAGAGCATGACTCCTGATCGTGAAGTGATTACCTTTATTCCAGAAGAATTCATCGTGGACGGTTTCCAAGGGATCCGTGACCCTCGTGGTATGATGGGTGTTCGCTTGGAAATGCGTGGTCTGCTTTACACAGGTCCTCGTACGATTCTACACAATCTTCGTAAGACAGTTGAGCGTGTAGGTATTCATGTTGATAATGTGATTATTTCACCATTGGCGATTGTGAACTCAGTTCTTAATGAAGGCGAACGTGAATTTGGTGCAACTGTCATTGACATGGGTGGAGGTCAGACTACTGTAGCGACTATCCGCAACCAAGAATTGCAGTTCACTAACATCTACCAAGAAGGTGGAGATTACGTTACTAAAGACATTTCTAAAGTCTTGAAAACATCTCAAAAAATTGCAGAAAGTTTGAAACTGAACTATGGTGAAGCTTACGTTCCACTTGCAAGTAACGAAACTTTCCAAGTTGAAGTAATTGGTGAAGTAGAACCTGTTGAAGTAACAGAAAGCTACTTGGCAGAGATTATCTCAGCACGCATCAAACATATCTTTGACCAAATCAAACAAGAGTTGGAAAGAAGACACTTGTTGGATTTGCCAGGAGGTATCGTCCTTATCGGTGGAAATGCAATTTTACCAGGAATTGTTGAATTAGCCCAAGAAGTATTTGGTGTTCGCGTAAAACTTTATGTACCAAATCAAGTTGGAATTCGCAACCCTGCATTTGCGCACGTGATTAGCTTGTCTGAGTTTGCTGGTAAATTGACTGAAGTCAATCTTCTTGCCCAAAAAGCAGTTAAAGGAGATGAATTCCTTCGTCAAAAACCAATCAACTTTGGCATTCCAAATCAACGTTTGAATCCAGTAGCGCAACCAAGTCCAGCACAAGCAGCTCCAGCTGAAACTGTGCAGGAAACTCCAGTTGCTCCCAAGGAAGAATTCCAAGCAAGTTCTCAAAGTAAACCGAAGCTAACAGAACGTTTCCGTGGTTTGATCGGAAGCATGTTTGATGAATAAAAGAGGATAAGAAATTATGACATTTTCATTTGATACAGCAGCAGCTCAAGGCGCAGTTATTAAGGTAATTGGTGTCGGTGGTGGTGGTGGTAACGCCATCAACCGCATGGTTGACGAAGGTGTTGCTGGTGTAGAATTTATCGCAGCCAACACTGATGTACAAGCCCTTAGCAGTACGAAAGCAGAAACAGTTATCCAACTTGGTCCAAAATTGACTCGTGGTTTGGGTGCTGGAGGACGTCCTGAAGTTGGACGTAAAGCTGCAGAAGAAAGTGAAGAAGCTTTGACGGAAGCTATCACTGGAGCGGACATGGTCTTTATCACTGCAGGTATGGGTGGTGGATCTGGTACAGGTGCAGCCCCTGTTATTGCACGTATCGCTAAAGATCTTGGTGCTCTTACAGTTGGTGTTGTGACACGTCCTTTCGGATTTGAAGGAAGTAAACGTGGTCAGTACGCTGTAGAAGGAATCAACGAACTTCGCGAGCATGTTGATACTTTGTTGATTATCTCTAATAACAACTTGCTTGAAATTGTTGATAAGAAAACGCCACTTCTTGAAGCTCTTAGCGAAGCAGATAACGTTCTTCGCCAAGGTGTTCAAGGGATCACTGACTTGATCACGAACCCAGGATTGATTAACCTTGACTTTGCTGATGTGAAAACTGTAATGGCAAATAAAGGAAATGCCCTTATGGGTATCGGTATCGGTAGTGGTGAAGAACGCGTTGTTGAAGCCGCTCGTAAAGCTATTTACTCTCCACTTCTTGAAACAACTATTGATGGTGCAGAGGATGTCATCGTCAACGTTACTGGTGGTCTTGACTTGACTTTGATTGAAGCAGAAGAAGCTTCAGAAATTGTCAACCAAGCAGCTGGTCAAGGTGTAAACATCTGGCTTGGAACATCAATTGACGAAAGCATGAAGGATGAAATCCGTGTTACTGTTGTAGCGACAGGTGTTCGTCAAGAGCGAGTGGAAAAAGTAGTTGGAGCTCGTAACAACCAACCAGTTGGACGTCCATCAACTAAAGCTCCACAAGCGCACACATTTGACCGTCAATTCGACTTGGAAGAGACAGCAGAAATGCCTAAATCAAGCCCACGTCGTTTTGAAACAAACCAAGCCTCTGCTTTTGGAGACTGGGACTTGCGTCGTGAGTCAATTGTTCGCCAAACAGATCCAGTTGTTTCACCAGTAGAACGCTTCGAAACACCAGTTTCACAAGATGAAGATGAATTGGATACACCTCCATTCTTCAAAAATCGTTAATCAATGAATTTGAAAAAAAATACTGAATTAGTTTTTCAGCAAATAGCTGATGCTAGTCAAGAAGCCAACCGTGCTCTAGATGCTGTTTCAGTAATCGCAGTGACAAAGTATGTAGATGTACAAACAGCGGAAGCCTTGCTTCCGCTTGGTGTCCGTCATATAGGTGAAAATCGAGTCGATAAATTTTTAGAAAAATATCAGACCTTGAAAGATTACCCAGTTACTTGGCATTTAATAGGAACACTACAGAGACGGAAAGTGAAAGAAGTAATCCCATTTGTGGATTACTTTCATGCTTTAGACTCCTTAAAGTTAGCCCAGGAAATTCAAAAGAGAACAGATCATGTTATCAAGTGTTTCTTGCAGGTTAATATTTCTGGGGAAGAAAGTAAGCATGGGTTTTCAAAAGAAGAATTGCTAGAACTTTTGCCAGAATTGGCTAAGTTAGATCAGATTGAGTATGTTGGTTTAATGACCATGGCTCCTTTTGAGGCAGACAGTGATGAATTGAAAGAAATTTTCAAGGATACGCAGGCTCTGCAAGCAGAAATTAGAGAAAAACAAATCCCTAATATGCCGATGACAGAGCTAAGCATGGGAATGAGTCGTGACTTTAAAGAAGCGATTCAGTTCGGCTCAACCTTTGTTCGAATCGGTACAGCATTTTTTAAATAGGAGAGAGCTATGTCTTTAAAAGATAGATTCGATAAATTTATAGATTATTTTACAGAAGATGGAGAAGACGTGACTAACTACCAGACTCAACAAGAGGAAACAGTTAGCCCAGCCATCTCATCTTCTAAAGAATTACCAGCATCTGCTCAGCCGGGCTCAGTAAAAGATGCGAATATTACTCGCCTCCATGCTCGTCAACAAGAGTTGGCAAAGCAAAACCATCACTCAGATGAGAAAGTGACGATTGATGTTCGTTATCCAAGAAAGTATGAGGATGCAACTGAGATTGTTGATTTGTTAACTGGAAATGAAAGTATCTTGATTGATTTCCAATACATGACAGAAGTACAAGCCCGTCGTTGCCTTGATTACTTGGATGGAGCCCGTCATGTCTTGGCTGGAAATATGAAAAAAGTTGCGAGTACGATGTATCTATTGACGCCTGTCAACGTTGTCGTGAATATTGAGGATATCAAGCTTCCAGATGAATCACAAAGCGCTGAGTTTGGTTTTGATATTAAACGAAATAGAGCAAGATAATGATTTTCTTAATTCGTTTAATCCAAAATGCGGTTAGCATTTATTCCATCATTCTCGTTGCATTTGCTCTTCTTTCATGGTTTCCAAATGCCTATGAAAGCCAGCTAGGTCGCTTAGTTATCAGACTTGCTCGCCCAGTTATTGAGCCCCTTCGTAAGCTCAATCTACAATTTGCTGGTCTTGATTTTACGGTTTGGGCAGCGCTGATTCTGATTCAGTTTGTTGGAAATCTCTTAACACGACTAGTCCTATTACTATGACAGCAAATCGAGCCATTTATCAGCATTTTTCCCAAGATGATATTCCCTTTATTGATAAGGGTTTAGAGTGGATCAAGCGGGTAGAAGATACCTATGCGCCGGTACTTACTCCTTTTATCAATCCCCATCAGGAACAGATTTTGAGGGTACTAGCTGGGACATATGGACTGGGTTGCCAAAGTAGTGGTGATTTTCTTCCGACAGAGTCGGTTCGTGTTCTTCTCTATCCCGATTACTTTGAACCGGAGATATCAGACTTTGAAATGGCCTTGTTGGAAATTTGCTATCCGAGTAAGTTTGAACAACTGAGTCATGGAAAAATATTGGGAACAATCATCAACCAACTAGGAATTGACCGTAAATTATTTGGTGATATCTTGGTAGATGAAAAGAGAGCACAGATTTTTGTCAATCGTGATTTCATTCCTCTTTTTCAGGATGGAATAAGAAAGATTGGCAGACTTCCTGTATCGCTGGAGGAACGTCCTTTTACCGATAGGATTTTGTCTAAAATTGATTATAGAGAACGAGAAATTTTAGTTTCGAGTTTTCGATTGGATGCCCTCTTATCAAGTGCCTTGAAATTATCTAGAAACCAAGCTAGTCAACTGATAGAGAAAAAATCTGTCCAGGTAAACTATCATCTGGTTGAAAAAAGTGATTACCAGGTTGCAGTTGGAGATTTGATCAGTGTGAGAAAGTTTGGTCGTCTAAAAATTGTCAAAGACAATGGACAGACAAAAAAAGACAAGATAAAATTAAGCATTCAATTATTATTAAGTAAGTGAGGAAAAGTATGCCAATTACATCATTAGAAATTAAAGATAAAACCTTTGGTACAAGATTTAGA
>CAUVRF010000050.1:0-10877 GCA_963554245.1 uncultured Streptococcus sp. | reverse complement strand
TTGTTGCATCGTTTGGTACGGCGATTTCACCGTTATCTGGGATTTCTTCCACTTTAGTGTACTTGTTTTCTTCCCCATTTTTACCTGAGTAAAGGCGGATTGGTGAGATGTAAGTATCTGCAATCGCTACAAGGTCTTTCCCGTTTTCTTTGTTCCAGTTGTTCAAGAAGTTGTAGTGTTGGAAAGCGTTCAAGTCAACTTCGCCGTCAGCAGTTGCCTTGTTTGGTTGAGAGTAGTCAGTAAACTCTGTGAATTCCAATTTAATTCCATCTTTTTCAACCAACTCTTGAATCTTGTCCCAACGTGCTTCTTCAGAACCACTACGGTTAACTGTTGCGATTTTAACAACTGTTTCGTTGTCTGCTTTCTTTTCTGAATTTCCGCAAGCTGCTAGAGTCAAACCTGCGACTGTAGCAAGAGCTGCTACACCGAGCCATTTTTTGATTTTCATGATTCTATCTCCTTTAAAAATAATACCGTACTAGTATCTCATACTTTATTTGATTTAGCAAATTGTTATTAGATAGGCAGACATATAGTTTGAAACTATATACCTAAAAATTGAGAAATCATCCGCCTTTCTCAGACTGGATGATTTCATACGACTATTTAATATCAGCTTCTGCTGGGAGATACGTGTCTCCGAAGAACTGTTTAGACAATTTTTCAAGAGTTCCGTCTTTGTAGAGTTCTTGGATACGTTTGTCTACAAATGATTTCAACTCATCTTGACCTTTTGCAAGAAGTGGGTAAACGTAAGGTTGTTGGTCGCTTGGAAGTTCAATGACTTTCAAGTTGTCCAAACCTTGGTTCTTGATAACTGTTTCAACACCGATCTTATCAAAGATCTTGTAGTCAAACTGACCATCGCTCAAACGAGACATGATTTGTTGGAAATCAGCCTTGGTGTAGTTAAGAACAGTTGGATTGTCTGCGTGTTGTTTGTTATAATCTTCTAGCTGTTTAGCTGATGTTGTCCCTTGAACGACCTCAGTAGACTTGCCTCCGATATCATCAAGTGACTTGATGCTGTCGTCGTCTTTCTTCACAACGAGAACGTTAGGGTTTTTAGCAGTTGGAGCTGCATAAAGGTACTTTTCAGCACGTTCTTTGGTATAGCTGATATTGTTCACAGCCATTTGATAACGGTCGCTATCAAGACCTGCAAAGACACCTGACCACTCTGTCTTTTCAAACTTGACAACGTATTTGTCAGAGTCTTTAAAGATAGCACGGACTACTTCAATCTCATAACCAGTCAACTCGCCATTTTCTTCGTAGTTGAATGGTTTTGGTGAAGCATTGGTTGCAACGATGATTTCTTTCTTACCAGATGCTGCTTCGCTAGTTGCAGTATCTTTCTTATCTCCGCCTGAACAAGCTGCTAGTACACCTGCGGCAACAAGTCCTAGAGCAGCAAGAGATGAATATTTGACGATTTTTTTCATGTCATTTCCTCCAAAATAGAATACTTTACTATCTTAACAGAAAATATTTTTTTTCGCCATTATATGATACCTATCTCGGTGATAGGTTTTTTTTATGGCTGACTAAAAGACCAGGCGCAAGACTGCAATCAAGACTACTCCAAAAAGAACCGTCCCCACTAGATTGCGGTAGCGAAAGGCTACCCAAGCCGTTGGAAAGACTGCTAAAAAGTCCAGCCATTTGATTTGAGGAAGGCTGCCAACCTTGCCAGTCACTACGCTTGAAAGGATCAAGGCAAAGATAATGGAAACAGGCAAGAACTTCAAAAAACGCTCAACGATAGCTGGCAATCCCTTGTACTTAACCAAGATGAAGGGAATCATACGGGGAACCCAAGTCACTAGGCCTGAAAAGATAACGGCTAACAAAAGATATTTACTGACCATCTAAGACCACCCCCATAGTACAACCTAGCAAGGTCGCAAACAGAACAGCTAGCGACTGAGACACTACTGTCAAGAGCAAAAAGAAAGACACCGCAACAACGGCTAGGATCCGCAGCAGATTCCGTACAGGAACCCGTCTTTGCATAATCTGAAATTGCGAAGTAAAAATCCCGATAAACATCCCAACAAGGGCAAAGTCTAAGCCAAAGACTTCAGGATTTGGAAGAAGGCCACCTAAAGCTGTCCCCGCCACTGTCCCAATAAACCAGGCTACATAACTATTGAGATTGTTCCCGTGCATCCACATAGGATGGACTTTGTCTGTATGGGCTAATTCGCCCATCAAAACTCCATAGGTCTCATCAGTCAAGAGGCTAGACATACCGATGTTTTGCCAGAGACTAGTATGACGGAAATAGGTCGATGCATGCAAGCTCAGCAAAAAGAGTCGCAAGTTGATCAAAAAAACTGTCATAGCAATGGCTGCCACAGGCGCTTGTACCGCAATCAGTGCCAACATGGCAAACTGGGCACTCCCAGCATAAACAAAGAGGCTCATCAAGCCCATCTCAACAGGTGTCACATAGGGCGCGCCAATAATCCCACAGGCCAGTCCGATACTGACATAACCAAGGGCCGTTGGCATGGCTGCCTGTGCACCTTCCCAGAATCCTTTTTCTTTCATCTTCTCCTCATATTCTCTCCAATTGAGTCTGTTCGTCATCACAGCCACAGCACGGACTATTATAACATATTCAAAGAAGAGAAAAAAGTCTGCTGATTTTGGCCGTCATAAAAAGACTGGCAATCCAGTCTCAAACACCTATTATACAAATTCTCCACTAAATGCTCTCACGAATATGCAAGAGCATGACAAATGCGGTTAGGAGCAATAGTAACAGAATAAAGTTAACCGCTAGGGTCCCAAAACTTGTAGCAATCGTTACGAAAAAGATTGTGAATAGACTTGGTAAAACAACCGTAATAGCACCAATAGAGGATTGAACCGCTCCCATTGACTCCTCAGGTATTTGTTTAAAGACGAGTTCTTGCAGTCTAGGAGAGAGTAACCCTGCGATGAAGGCATCCAAGGAGCTGAAAAGCAGAATCAAACCAAAATGAACTGTGGCAAATCCTACTAGAAGGAGTAACTGGATGACGACCGAAGCGTATAGAGCTGTTTTTATAGAAACCGTATTTTTCAGATAGCCACTCACAAGACTTCCAACAATAAGTGCTAACAATTCTAGTGTTGATAACAAAGCGAGTGATTGACCGGTTTGTAAATTCAAAAACGGTTGGATTCTTAAAAAAAGAGTCGAAATAGGAACAGTGACATTGATCACAGCTTGGCTGATGGAGACGATAAATAAAATGAAAATCACTCTATCCATATTCCAGATCAATTTCGATGATTGGAACAAATGCTGGCAAAACGATTTTATAGAAAGACCTTCTTGATAGCTAATTGTTTTTTCAACTTTCAAAAGATCATTTTTTATAAAGAGAATACCTACAAATGCTATCAGAAACGTCAGAGCGTTTAGCAAGGAAATAAACTGAATGGAAAGAATTCCTAGTAAAACCCCTCCTAGAATATTACTGATTGTCCGAACTAAACTAACTGTTGATTGTTTAAAGCCAATAGCTTCTGTCAGATGTTCTTTCCCAATGATTCTTATAAAAATAGGAGTTAGCATGGCTCCTGAAAAGTAACTCAATGTATCCGACAAGAGATTCATTAAACAAATAAAGAATACGAGCCATAAGGAAAAGGACTGCCCTGAAAGCGAAAGTGCAACTATAGAATAAAGTACAAATTTGACAAAACTAATAAGCGTATACTTTAGAACACGATGGTGTTGAAAGTCAGCCAAAACTCCCATAAAGATTTGCAGAACTTGAGGAACAGTCTCTGAAATCGTAATGAGTAAAATCGCCAAGGGGGCAAACGAAGCGTCTGCCACATAATTCAAAAAAGCAAGATAAAAAATCGTATCCCCAACCGTTGAAATCCACTGGTTGATGGTTAATTGCCTAAAATCTCTATTTTGAATAAATACTTTCATCGCAACTCCTTTTTGAATTCAAATGGGAACTTTTCCCCAAGAATAGACCAATAAATCCCTAGATTTCCGATACCAAAATCAAATAATGTATCTGAACTTTCTTCACATTCAAATACCAAAATACCATTTTTATCTCTTTTGGATCTACTTAATAAAATCTCAATTACATTCTCACGTAAATTTAAATTATCCTGATAGTTTAGAGTTTGCAACAAACTGGATAAACCATGACAATAACAACTTGACTGAATAAGATTGAATTTGAAAGCAAGTTGTTGAAATCTTGAAATTATTTTTGAATACCTTTTATCATATAATAATTCAAAATAAAGTAAGATTCCTGAAGTTCCTTCGCACCACGATAGTTCTAAATTTGTAGGAGTTGCATTTAGTCTACTATATTCATTTTCTAACAGATTATTAAATACATTAATACTATTTTCGTAAGCTACCTTAAATTCAAATTCCGAATTATAAATTGAAATTACGTATGCAATCCCAGCTAAACCATGTGCAAAATTACATTCTTTTAAACTATTAACATTTTGTATCTCTTCTACAAAATATAAATATAACTCCTCTATTTTTTCTCTAATAAATTTCATACTATCGACATCATTGAAATTTATACAGTATTTCATAATACTCAATAAAACACCTGACTTTCCTAAAGCAAAGTCAAATACTTCAACTTTCTGATAATTACTTATCAAGTCTTTATAAATTTCTCTAGTTTTATCTATAATCAATTCTCTACTTGGATTGTTGCTGGCAAATTTTTTATAGAACTCTAATAATGCCCAAAGATATCCAGAAGAACCAAATAAAATTGAATAACCATTTAAAT
Organism: uncultured Streptococcus sp.; assembly: GCA_963554245.1. GTDB lineage: Bacteria > Bacillota > Bacilli > Lactobacillales > Streptococcaceae > Streptococcus. The sequence goes on along the minus strand of CAUVRF010000050.1, from coordinate 6,087 downwards.
ACCCATTTCCTTTATTTTGATTTCCTTCAGAGATAAGCCACTCGATAATTCTACCATTGTCAGAAATGTCTCTCATGTGTGATAAATAAAACAAATATCCTGATAAGCCATGTTGAAACGATACTGGACTAACAAATTCTCCAAATTCATTTGAATTTAGTATCCTACTTTCTCTATTCATATTTAATGAAAGAAGATAGTTAATAAGTGTCTCATTTTCAATTTGAAAATCGAATGAGGAATTAACTCTCTTTGAATGAAATTCTATATTTTCATCTTCAAAATCGTTTATATACTTCATCTTCTCGAATCGGTCTAACTTCTCTTGTTCACTTAAATTCAATAAATACATCAACCAGTTAAATTGCGATTTAGTTATGTTCCCAATTTCTTTCTCCATATACATACAAGACTTGATTTTATCTAAAGCAGTTATATTTAATAAGACGTCCTCTCCTTCAAATATTAAAACATGCTCGCGCATAATCGCCAAACTCAACATTGCAAGTGCAAAATAATCCTGTTGAATGGTACAAATTTTTGAGGAACAATCAGTATTTATCATGAATTTTGTAGCAGCTCTTCTAACAGTATTATTTTTGTTTGTAAAATTTTCTAGGTCTATTAACCTAACACGACCAAAATCATCCAATATAAAGTTTGTTGGAGAAATATCCACTGCTAAATATCCTTCAGCATGAATGTCATTAATAATATCAATTATATTATTAATAATTACATTTTTTTCGATATCAATATTTTTTAAATCAAAAAAATTATATCCTGGTATAAACTTTTGCACTACGAAGTAATCTTCATTGACATAAAACTCTTCAATTAATTCTGTCGTATAGGACTTGTCCTGAAATACTTTCAAATTTGTTGCTTCATTCTTTAATTCATCAATTGCAGAGAAACCATCATCCCAACTATAAACATATGGTCGTGCATGTTTTATTATCACTTTCTGATTACTATTTTTTACTACAGCTCTGTAAACATTTCCTCTATTGGATTTTTTCAGAATACACTCGATATTATAGTGATTTAAAGGGTGATTCTCTGGAATTCCCGGGGAGGGTTTAAATAATTTATTTTTTTCCACATCAGTAAATAAATCCTTAACCCCTTCTGGCAAATACGGATAATTTAATCTCAGATCCTCTACTAATTCTCCTCTACTATTTTTCATCATGTAGACAATTTTATTTTCAGAAAAATTGTAGTTTTTAATTGCTTTAAACGCCCCATATCTATAATGTATTGGAGAATGTTCACCACATTGAAAATCTGATAAAATCCTTGGAGCTTTATAGTTTTCTAACTTTTCTTTTAGATTTAATATTATTCGTTTGGCCTGCTTCCTACTAGACGGATATATAGTGATAAACTTATTTGCAGTAGGAGAAACTTCCCTCGGAGAATTCAATTTTTTTAACTCATCCAAACAATCTAGAACTTTGTAGTTACATCTTTCCTTCTCCAGCTCTTGTACAACAATATAAAAAATATTACAAGCGTCTTTTAGTTGACTGCTTACATGAAGTTTCCATCCCTGTGTAAGTTTATTGTTACTATACTTCACAAATAACCACCCATTTTTATGGTAAGTGTCAACTTGTATTTTATTCAGCATTGTTTGTAATCTATCCATAAATATAATAAATACATTATCTCTAAAATGAAATTAAGGATAGTTAATTAGTAATCAACTATCCTTAATTTTAACCAGTTATTCTTAAAGAGCAGTAAATGAGCAAGTCCACTTACAAACTTCACGTGATACAGTAATTACTGGCTCTTCAGGTAACAATTCAAGTTCCATTAGATTATGCATTTCTTTTCTCCTTTAATTATTTTTCTTTGTAAACCACTTCTGCAACCTAGGATTTGCTTCAAATGTCTTACAAGGACAGTATAACACGGAAATCACCACATTTTAGTAAATCGCATATTTGACATTTTTTCTCATAGAAATTTCACATTTGCGATTTTTGTAAATTTGACTCTTTCCTTGATATAATGAAGATAGTACTAACAAGGAGGAATATAATGATGAAGAAAAGAAAAATTCAACTAACGCTTCTACTCATTTCAGAGTGGGTTATTATCATTCCATTTTTAACTAATCGATAAGTTCTTTATATTGCTGGAAGCGTAATTCAAAAAGGGCTGTTAATTGGGGATTTTCTAATACTTGCAGAAATTGGATAAAATTTTCAATCTCTTTTTGATTACTTCCTTTGGTTTGAAGGAAAATGCTCAATTTCTTTAAAAACTGCAATGATACTTTCTCGAAAACATCATATGGTCGGAGCATGCTCCCCAACTCGGCTTCAAAGATTGGGATGTAAGAGAAAAGTTTGCGCTCCATGAGCTCTGAGATGATATTAAGATAACCACTTTTCATATACAATTGATTGTGTACTAACTCTTTAAATTCCTTGGATTTTTCAAGTAAAGAGGTGGATAAAAAGATTAGATCTTGATTGCTCAAGAAAGGCATGGTATTGCAAAAAAGATAAAGTTCAAACCAGGTCCAAGACTCGATAGCATAGAGGTAAGTAGTCAAAAACTCGCTATCCTCCTCTTCTAGCAGATAGTTTTTATCCAAGGAATGAATGGCATCTTTGATCACAATAGCATTTAAACGACGATAAGTCTGTGCCATCTGTTCTTGCTCGACTTCTTCCAACAGCTGCTCTAAACCTGCTATATCTTGATGGGCAAAACGATTTACAATCTTTCTACCGATTCGCATATGTGGGGATTCCTGATAATTATTAAGCTTGTGTCCAAACTCATCGAAGGTCACATTTATCCCTTGGATAGCTAGTATCAGTTTATCCGCAGACAGCATAGACTGTCCCAGTTCAAACTTGGATAACTGGGATGCTGTCAGCCCATCACAAGCCACATCTGACTGCTTGAGTTTCCTCGCCAGGCGCAATTCCTTGTAAAATTCTCCCAATTCCATTCTCTCAATCATCTGACCACCTCCTAATTTTTACATATTATATCATCATTTTTACGGTTTTGTCAAAATATTCTGACATTTTCTGGAGTAAAAAAGCCAGCCTCAAGCTGACTCTTTATTCTATGGTATCAAAGGCGAGACTTGGTTTGGCGTTGAGGTCCAAGCCTGCAAAGTTTTCTTTATTCCACTCGCTGACGCTAGCATAGGCAATCATACCTGCATTGTCTCCACAAAGGCGCAGGGGCGGGATGATGACCTTGACATCTGTGATTTCGTCTGCCAATCGTTCTCTGAGACCTTTATTGGCTGCCACGCCACCTGCCACGACAAGGGTTTTAACAGGGTATTTTTCCAAGGCCTTCTTGGTTTTGGCCATAAGAATATCCATGACTGCTGCTTGGAAGGAAGCTGACAAATCTTCCTTGGATAAAGTTTCTCCCTTTTGCTCGGCATTGTGGTGAAGATTGATAAAGGCAGACTTCAATCCTGAGAAAGAAAACTCCAGATTATCTTCCTTGATCATGGCACGAGGGAAGTCATAAACATCCTGACCTTGATGAGCCAACTCGTCAATTTCGCGACCTGCTGGATAGGTCAAGCCCATGACACGACCGACCTTATCATAGGCCTCACCAACCGCATCATCTCTTGTCTCACCAACAATCTTGTAATCGCCAGCCTCTGACACATAGACCAACTCGGTGTGTCCTCCGCTGGCCAAGAGTGCCAACAAAGGAAACTCCAAAGGCTCCACACTCTGAGCTGCCATGAGGTGACCCGCCATGTGATTAACAGGGATAAGTGGAAGGCCGTGAGCCCAAGCAAAGGCCTTGGCAGCTGACAAACCAACTAGTAGAGCTCCAACTAATCCTGGCCCATAGGTGACGGCAACAGCTGTTATGTCCTCTTCGCTAATTCCTGCTTCTGCCAACGCCTCCTCGATGCAGGCTGTAATGACCTCGACATGGTGACGACTGGCTACTTCTGGCACTACGCCCCCGAAACGTTTGTGACTCTCAATTTGACTTGCAATGACATTGGACAAGAGTTCATCGTCGTTTTTCAGTACGGCGACACTGGTCTCATCACAGGATGTCTCAAATGCTAAAATATATCTATCCTTCATCTACTTCTCTCTTCATGATGATGGCGTCCTCGACTGGGTCATGATAGTAGGCCTTTCGCTCAGCGATGACCGCCATCTTTTCTTTCTTGTAAAATGCTTGCGCTCGGTGATTAGATTTTCTGACTTCGAGGAAAATCTCCTTATCCGCTGGCAATTGAGCAAACAAGGCTGACGCAATTCCCTGACCCTGATAGGCTTTTTTGACAGCGATTTGCAAGACTTCTGCCTCAAAGAGATTCTCCTGCACAGCTATAAAGCCAATCACTTCTGCCCCATCATAAGCTAGAGCGTACCAAGTCTGGTCTTGGGACAGGTCTGCTTGGATTTGTTCCAGTGTCCAAGGACTGACTGGGTAAACAGCTTCCATGACAGCGTAAATGACTTGATCCAAGTCAGGCTGCTGTTGGATTCGTTTGATCTTTATCATAGGCGTTTAATGTAGGACTCGCCAGACTCGGTGTGGTTCTTGAGCCAGTTTTCCTCAGCTTCTACACGCTTGAGATAGTTTGGTACAAAGTCGTGCAAGGAGTCTGCTTCCTTATCCCAAGCCCAAAGAGCAAGATTCGCTGCATTAGGTAAACTTTCTTGGTAGCTAGCTTGTGGTAGCTGTTCTTGGATCTGCTCCACAAAGGGGCCAACTTCTCCGACAAAGGTCACCTGTTCAGCATCCGTGACTTTTTCTAGCACTTCCGCAAAGAACAGATGTGCTTCTGGCATGACAGGTTTGGCATTTTCATAAAATCCTGCATAAACATTGTTGCGACGCGCATCCATCAAGGGAACAAGTAAGCCTTCTTGTTGGCGTGGCACCAGAGCCAAGAGGCTAGACATGCCAACTAACTCAATGTTCAGGGTATGAGCCAGTGTCTTGGCAGTTGCTACCGCAATTCGTAAGCCAGTATAACTACCTGGTCCTTCAGCTACCACGATTCGATCCAAATCCTTGGGTGTCCAATCCAAACTTGCCATCAAAAAATCGATGGCTGGCATGAGGGTAATACTGTGATTCTTCTTAATATTAATCGTCGTCTCGGCAAGAACCTGCTTGTCCTCTAAAATAGCGAGAGAAAGAGCCTTGCTGGACGTATCAAAAGCTAATACTTTCATAACACATTCCTATCTTTTTGTCTGTTTACTATTATACTACAAAAGCCAGCGCATGGGAATTTTCTTTATTTTGAAACAAAAGGGCCTGCCACTTAGACAGACAATTCTGCAAAAAAATTAAAAAAAGTTGTAGTTTTTTTTGAATGGAAAAGTGAACAAGGAAATTGAAAGGTTCTTCGTAAGAAATGTAAATAAGTCATATATGCTTTAACTCGATTTTCGATGTTAGAAATCATCGTCATAACAATAAAGATAGCACCTAAAAATAAAAAAAGTCCATCCCATCTATCAAGACGAGGTGGATTTTCTGTATATCTAGAGGAATAATTGACTTTAGGCATTTAAACCAAAGTAGAAAACGAGCCAGACAACATAGGTTACAAGGAGGAGAAAAATTGAATAGAGAGTCACAAAAGCAAGCTTCCAAAGGAATTTTGTTTTGCGGTGTTCCAGATGCACAAACAGGGCATTCCCCCCATAGACACAAGCTACAAAGACTACAAACATCAAGAGGCGAACCCCTACTGCAAATTCAAACAAACTAAACATTCTTAATCCTCCTTTTGGTATTCCTATTTTTATATAAACTGTTGACAATGTTGGTCTATCAATGTTAAAATGTAATTCAACATTGGTAGGAAAATCAGGTTGAGTCGCTGACTCTTCGGGTTGCAGTGCTATCCCTGAAACTTTGGTTTCTAAAGAACTGAAATTGCGATTGAACAATTCGCCCCAGTGTTAGATGGCTCTTGACTTCGGTCAGGGGCTTTTCTTTACCTTTTAGTAATCACTCCACTCCATCTTGCTATTTCTACATCATTTTACTTATAGATTGACTTCTTAGCCTCATAGATGATAGAATTAAGTAAAGGCTGAG
>CAUVRF010000049.1:0-11163 GCA_963554245.1 uncultured Streptococcus sp. | reverse complement strand
TGATTGTCATTGCTTGTAATACTGCGACTGCGGTCGTCTGGGAAGAAATCAAGGCTCAACTAGATATTCCTGTCCTAGGTGTGATTTTGCCAGGAGCTTCGGCAGCCATCAAGTCCAGTCAAGGTGGGAAAATCGGAGTAATTGGAACACCCATGACGGTACAATCAGACATCTACCGTCAAAAAATCCATGATCTGGATCCGGACTTACAGGTGGAGAGTTTGGCCTGTCCCAAGTTTGCTCCCTTGGTGGAGTCTGGTGCCCTGTCAACCAGTGTAACCAAGAAAGTGGTCTATGAAACCCTGCGCCCCTTGGTTGGAAAGGTGGATAGCCTGATTTTGGGTTGTACCCATTACCCACTCCTTCGCCCCATCATCCAAAATGTCATGGGACCGAAGGTTCAGCTCATCGATAGTGGGGCAGAGTGTGTACGGGATATCTCGGTTTTGCTGAACTATTTTGAAATCAATCGTAGCCGAGATGCGGGACCTCTTCAACATCGTTTTTACACAACAGCCAATAGCCAAAGTTTTGCCCAGATTGGAGCAGAATGGCTGGAAAAAGAGATTCATGTGGAGCATGTAACTTTATGACAAACAAAATTTATGAATACAAGGATGACCAGGACTGGTATGTCGGTGTCTGGGATGTCTATGGAGGCATCTATAGCCTTATCAAAGATCCTCTCGAGCTTGATTTTATGGATTTAGCGCGGATTTTTCGTGATGAGGAAAATGGCTTTCCAATTACGATAACGGTGATGCGCTGGTCTTCTAACTACCGTCTGCTCTCCTTTATCGTTGAGATTTTAAATGCGGAAGCAGGACGAAACTTGGAAGTCATCCAACGTCAGGGAGCCCTGCTCTTGGTTGAAAATGGGCAACTCCTGCATGTAGAATTGCCTAAAGAAGGGGTCAATGTTCAAGACTTCTTTGAAACTAGCAAGGTTAGAGAAACCTTGTTGATTGCGACTCGTAACGAAGGCAAGACCAAGGAATTCCGAGCTATCTTTGACAAGCTAGGCTATGATGTGGAAAATCTCAATGATTATCCAGACCTACCTGAAGTTGCTGAAACGGGTATGACCTTTGAAGAAAATGCTCGCCTCAAGGCAGAAACGATTTCCCAATTAACAGGCAAGATGGTGCTAGCAGATGACTCAGGTCTCAAAGTCGATGTCCTTGGTGGCTTGCCAGGTGTTTGGTCAGCCCGTTTTGCAGGAGTGGGAGCAACCGACCGTGAAAACAATGCCAAACTCTTGCACGAATTGGCCATGGTCTTTGAACTCAAGGACCGCTCGGCTCAATTCCATACAACCCTAGTCGTAGCTAGTCCAAACAAGGAAAGCTTGGTGGTTGAAGCTGACTGGCCAGGATACATTAACTTTGAACCTAAGGGTGAAAATGGCTTTGGTTATGATCCGCTCTTCCTTGTGGGAGAGACAGGTAAGTCAGCAGCTGAATTAACCCTTGAAGAAAAAAATAGCCAATCCCACCGTGCCTTAGCCGTTAAGAAACTTTTGGAGGTATTTCCATCATGGCAAAGCAAACCATCATTGTAATGAGTGATTCCCATGGCGATAGCTTGATTGTGGAAGAAATTCGTGATCGTTATCTGGGGAAAGTTGATGCCATTTTTCACGATGGTGACTCAGAACTCCGTCCAGACTCTCCGCTCTGGGAAGGCATTCATGTCGTCAAAGGAAATATGGACTTTTATGCTGGCTACCCAGAACGGTTGGTGACTCAACTTGGTCCCACTAAGATCATCCAGACGCATGGACACTTGTTTGACATCAATTTCAACTTTCAAAAGTTGGACTACTGGGCTCAGGAAGAAGATGCCGATATCTGTCTCTATGGTCACTTGCATGTGCCAAATGCTTGGATGGAAGGCAAGACTCTTTTTCTAAATCCAGGCTCCATCAGCCAACCACGAGGGACTATCAGAGAATGTCTCTATGCTCGAGTGGAGATTGATGACAGCTATTTTAAAGTAGACTTTTTGACACGTGACCATGAGGTTTATCCAGGCTTGTCCAAGGAGTTTGCTCGATGATTGCCAAGGAATTTGAAGCATTTTTATTGGAGCAGGAAGAGACTTTTCTTACCCCTGCTGAGAATCTAGCAGCCTTGATTGATACCCATAACGCTGACCATGCAATTTTGGTGCTGAGCCAAATCACCTATACCCGTATCCCTGTTGTGACCTTTGACAAACGCTTTGTTGGAACCATTGGTCTGAGGGACATTTTGGCTTATCAAATGGAGCAAGGTTTGACGGATGAGCAGATGGCAACGACAGATATCGTCAATATGACTAAGACAGATGTGGCAGTCGTCGCTCCTGACTATAACATCACAGAGGTCCTCCATAAACTGGTAGATGAACCCTTCTTGCCAGTGGTAGATGACGAAGGGATTTTTCAAGGAATTATCACGCGCAAATCTATCCTCAAGGCCGTCAATGCCCTCTTGCATGACTTTAGTAAGGAATATGAGATTCGATGCAAATGAGAGATAGGATTTCAGCCTTTTTAGAGGAAAAACAGGACTTGTCTGCCAATTCCAAGCAGTCTTATAAGTATGATTTGGAGCAATTTTTAGACATGGTAGGGGAACGGATTTCTGAGACCAGTCTTAAGATTTACCAAGCCCAGCTAGCCAATCTAAAAATCAGCGCCCAGAAGCGAAAACTTTCGGCCTGTAACCAATTTCTCTACTTTCTCTATCGAAACGGAGAAGTGGACAGCTTTTACCGTCTGGAATTAGCCAAACAAGCTGAAAAGAAGACTGAAAAGCCAGAGATTCTAAATTTAGACTCTTTTTGGCAGGAAAGTAATTATCCAGAAGGACGCTTGCTGGCGCTTCTTATCTTGGAAATAGGGCTCTTGCCAAGTGAGATTTTAGCCCTTAAGGTTGCAGATATCAATCTGGATTTTCAAGTGTTGAGAATCAGCAAGGCTTCCCAACAGAGGATTGTCACCATACCCACGACCTTGACTCCAGAATTGGAACCCTTGATGGGGCAGACCTATCTCTTTGAAAGGAGTGGGAAAACCTATTCTCGTCAGTGGGCCTTTCGTCAGCTGGAGTCCTTTGTCAAGGAGAAAGGTTTTCCAGCCTTATCAGCCCAAGCCTTGCGGGAACAGTTCATTCTAAGACAGATAGAAAACAAGGTCGATTTGTACGAAATTGCAAAAAAATTAGGATTAAAAACAGTCCTGACCTTAGAAAAATATAGATAATGGATATTAAATTAAAAGATTTTGAAGGGCCTCTGGACTTGCTTTTGCACCTAGTTTCTAAGTACCAGATGGATATCTACGATGTGCCCATTACGGAAGTCATCGAACAGTATCTAGCCTATGTCTCAACTCTGCAGGCCATGCGTCTGGAAGTGACGGGGGAGTACATGGTTATGGCCAGTCAGCTTATGCTGATCAAGAGCCGCAAGCTCTTACCAAAGGTAGCGGAAGTGACAGATTTGGAAGATGACCTAGAGCAGGATCTTCTCTCTCAAATCGAAGAATACCGCAAGTTCAAGCTCTTGGGTGAGCACTTGGAAGCCAAGCACCAGGAACGGGCCCAGCACTATTCCAAAGCGCCGACAGAGTTGATTTACGAAGATGCGGAGCTTGTGCATGACAAGACGACCATTGACCTCTTTTTGGCTTTTTCAAATATCCTAGCCAAGAAAAAAGAGGAGTTCGCACAGAATCACACGACCATTTTGCGGGATGAGTATAAGATTGAGGACATGATGGTCATCGTAAAAGAGTCCTTGTCTGGACGAGACCAGTTGCGTTTGCAGGATTTGTTCAAGGAAGCCCAGAATGTTCAAGAGGTTATTACCCTCTTTTTGGCAACCCTAGAGTTAATCAAAACCCAGGAACTGATTCTCATGCAAGAGGAGAGTTTTGGAGATATCTATCTCATGGAAAAGAAGGAAGAAAGTCAAGAGGCACAAAGCTAGACTTGATAGAGAGGAAAGATGAGTACTTTAGCAGAAATAGAAGCGCTCTTGTTTGTAGCAGGTGAAGATGGGATTCGAGTCCGTCAGTTGGCTGAACTCCTCTCTCTGCCACCGACAGGCATCCAACAGAGTTTAGAAAAATTAGCCCAGAAGTATGAAAAAGACCAAGATTCGAGCTTGTCCCTGATCGAGACAGGTGGTGCATACAGATTGGTCACCAAGCCTCAATTTGCAGCGATTTTGAAGGAATACTCCAAGGCACCCATCAACCAAAGTTTGTCTCGGGCTGCTCTTGAAACCTTGTCCATCATTGCCTACAAGCAGCCTATCACGCGGATAGAAATTGATGCTATCCGTGGGGTCAATTCTAGTGGAGCTCTAGCTAAGCTACAAGCTTTTGAATTGATAAGAGAAGATGGGAAAAAAGAAGTTTTGGGTCGCCCTAATCTCTATGTGACTACGGATTATTTTCTAGATTACATGGGGATTAACCATTTAGAAGAATTACCAGTGATTGATGAGCTTGAGATTCAAGCCCAAGAAAGCCAATTATTTGGTGAAAGGATAGAAGAAGATGAGAATCAATAAATATATTGCCCACGCAGGTGTGGCCAGTAGGAGAAAAGCAGAAGAGCTGATCAAACAAGGCTTGGTGACGGTCAACGGCCAAGTGGTGCGTGAACTAGCAACCACTATCAAAGCTGGCGATAAGGTTGAAGTTGAAGGACAACCTATCTACAACGAAGAAAAGGTCTACTATCTGCTTAACAAACCACGTGGAGTGATTTCCAGTGTGACAGATGACAAGGGCCGCAAGACTGTTGTGGACCTCTTGCCCAATGTCAAGGAGCGCATTTACCCAGTTGGACGTTTGGACTGGGATACATCAGGTGTCTTGATTTTGACCAATGATGGGGATTTTACGGATGAGATGATTCACCCTCGTAATGAGATTGACAAGGTCTATGTCGCGCGTGTTAAAGGTGTGGCCAACAAGGACAATCTCCGCCCCTTGACCCGTGGTCTTGAGATTGATGGCAAGAAAACCAAGCCAGCTGTCTATGAGATTCTCAAAGTGGATCCGGTTAAAAATCGCTCTGTGGTACAGTTAACTATCCATGAAGGACGCAACCATCAGGTTAAAAAGATGTTTGAAGCCGTCGGTCTGCAAGTGGATAAGTTGTCTCGGACACGTTTTGGACACTTAGACTTGACAGGTCTTCGTCCAGGAGAATCCCGTCGCCTTAATAAAAAAGAAATCAGCCAACTACACACCATGGCTGTAACCAAGAAATAATGAAACGAATCTTAATAGCTCCAGTACGCTTTTACCAACGTTTTATCTCACCAGCCTTTCCACCCTCTTGTCGTTTTGAGCCAACTTGTTCCAACTACATGATCCAGGCTATTGAAAAACATGGCTTCAAGGGTGTTCTGATGGGCTTGGCTCGGATTTTACGTTGCCATCCCTGGTCGCCAATAGGAAAAGATCCTGTCCCAGACCACTTTTCACTCAAACGGAATCAAGAAAAAAAATAACCCAACATCACCTGATGTTGGGTTTTCTTGTTTATTTCAAAGCTTTTTGAGCGTCTTCAATCATGAGTTTAGTTGATTCAAGTCCGCCTCCGCTTAGATACCAGAGGTCTGGTGTTAGTTGGATGATTTTACCATTTTTAGCAGCAGGAGTTTCAGCGATGAGGGCATTTTCTAGGACGCCATCGTTGCTTGAGTTGTCCCCACCAATGGCAAGGGTACGGTTGATGACAAAGAGGATGTCAGGATTGATTTCTTTGACACTTTCAAAGCTGACTTCTTGTCCGTGGCGAGAGTCTTCAAATTTGGTGTCAGTTGGCTTGAATTTTAAGGTTTGATACAAGAAAGAGAAACGAGATTGGGCACCAAAGGCAGCCATTTTTCCTTCATTGAGGAGGATAGCAAGGGCTTTTTTGTCAGAACTTTCGTTTTTAGTAGCGACTTCTTGGATGCTCTTATCTAGGTTAGCCAATTCTTGCTTGGCTTTCTGAGTGCCTGTTTCACCAAAGGCGCTTGCAAGGGATTCGATGTTGGTCTTGGTAGAAGTCCAGTAGTCGTCCTTACTTGCTTGGAAGAGAACGGTTGGAGCAATTTCTTTGAACTTGTCTACGAATTTTTGGGTACGTGGAGAAGCGATAATCAAATCCGGCTCAAGAGCAGCAATGGCTTCTAGGTCTGGCTCAACCATGGAACCCACATTGTTGACATTTCCTGTAAGATTTTTTAGGTAAGTCGGAACAGTTTTTGTAGGCATTCCGACGATATTCTTTTCAAAACCTAAAGCGCGAATAGTATCCGCAGCACCGAGGTCAAAGGTCACAATCTTTTCAGGAACCTTTGAAAGTTTGACCTCATCTAGTGAACTTTTAATGGTTATCTCTGTTGGAGCAGAGCTACTTGTCTCTGTCTGGCTATTGCTTGAATTTGTATTTGTACTACATGCACCAAGTAAGAGCAAGAAGCTGGCAGCTAGGGCAGTGAGATAAAGTTTAAGGGATGTTTTCATGATTTCTCCTTTTTAAAATATAGTAACGATTTAGGGAGTCTCTTATATAGGATTGTTAGCTAAGAGACAGAGGATTCTCTAACATGAGTTCAGAATAGTTAGCTATAGATACAGATCTTTTTGCCATTGATATCAGCCAGCGTGATGGGAATCTCATAAAGTTGACTGAGCAGGTCAGCCTGCATGATTTGAGCAGTCGTTCCCTTGCAAAAGACTTGGCCGTCCTTGAAGGCAACAATTTCATCCGCATACTGACTAGCCATATTGATATCGTGGAGGACGATGATAACGGTCTTCCCTAGTTCCTCCACCAGTCGCCGAAGAATCTGCATCATGCTGACGCTTTGCTTGATATCGAGATTATTGAGCGGTTCGTCTAGCAATATAAAGTCTGTATCCTGGGCTAGTACCATGGCGATAAAGACCCGCTGGAGCTGTCCCCCAGACAGACTATCGATGTAGCGGTCTTTTAAGTTTGTCAGTTCCAGATAGTCCAGAGTTTCTCGGATTTTTTCCCAGTCTTCTGCCTTCAGTCGACCACGGCTGTAGGGAAAACGTCCAAAGCTGACCAATTCTTCAACAGTCAATTTGGCTTGGTAATTAATCTTCTGCTTTAGGATAGTCAGCTCTTTGGCCAGTTCTTGCGAATTCCAACTCTCGATTTCACGGCCTTTGATACTGAGAATTCCCTGATCTTTCTTGGTCAGTCTGCTCATAATGGAGAGGAGAGTTGATTTTCCAGCACCATTTGGACCAATGAAGGCTGTCAGTTTCTGAGGACTGACTTCAAGCGAAATGTCTTGCAAAATATCCTGTTTTTGAATGGATTTGTCAATGTTTTCTAGTTTCACCGACGGGCCCTCCTGTAAAGTAAGATAAAGAATAAGAGACCACCCACACTCTCGATGATCATGCTGATGCGAATTTCCAGTGCAAAGACTCGTTCGATGAGGGCTTGCCCCAAGGTCAAACTAATAAATCCAATTAGAATGGCTACGATAAAGAGCAACTTGTGCCGATAATCTTTGACAATCAGGTAAGTGAGATTGGCCAGCATAAAGCCGAAGAAGGCCATAGGCCCTACCAAGGCAGTGGCCGTTGAGGTCAAAAGCACGATGCCCCAGAGGAGTTCTCTCTGTTCTTTTTCAACATCGAGTCCCAGTATCTGAGCCGTTTCTCTTTGCAGGTGCAAGACATCCAGAACGACTGCTTTTCGAAAGAAAAAGATTGTCAAGGCGAGGATGATCAGAGAACCGATGGCTAGGATGGAAGTGTTGAGATGTTGAAAGGAGGCAAAGAGACTGTTCTGCAGTTTATCGTATTCATTTGGATCCATCAGAACTTGTAGGAAGGTACTGATATTTCGAAAGAGACTTCCGAGCGCTAGGCAGATTAGCAGAATGAAGACCAGATCTTGCTTCATCAGCGTTTTCAAGTAGCCTTGTAAGGCGAGAAAAAAGAGGGATTGAAGCAGAAGCAAGACTAGAAATTCTAAGGCAGGAGACTTTTCAAGCTGTAGAAATTTGCTTTCAAAAACCAGTAGCAGGGTCTGTAGCAAGACATAGAAGGATTCGATTCCCAAAATACTTGGCGTTAGGAAGCGATTTTCCGTCAGGGTTTGAAAACTAATGGTCGAAATCCCTGTTGCGATGGCTACCAAGAGATAAACGATGATTTTTTGGGAACGTAGCTTCCAGGCAAAGGCAGACAGCTGGGTGATGGGCCAAAAGTAGAGGAGACAGGCTCCGATGGCCAGAATAATGAGAAGGCAGAAGAGCTTGGTATGTTTGCTTTTAAACTGCATCTTTTTGTCCCCCTCTCCATAGAAGTAGGATAAAGACGAGACTACCGATGATTCCTAGTAGGAGACTGACAGACAGCTCATAGGGCCGAATCAAGACTCGAGAGAGGATGTCGCAGGCCAGAACCATATTGGCTCCGACCAGAGCGACCATGAGTTTAGTTTGGCTCAGATTATCTCCATAGCGCTTGCGGACAAGATTGGGAACGATGACCCCGAGAAAAGGCAAGGCACCCACGGTAATCATGGTGACACTTGTCGTTAGCGCCACTAGAAAGAGGGCCAGCTTTTCAAGTAGGGAGTAGGAAATCCCCAAACTCTCACTGGTTTCCTTGCCCAGATTCATGATGGTAAAGGTTTGGGATAATTTCCAAACGGCTATCAAGATGATGAGGCCTAAGAAGAGCCACTCATACTGATGGGTCTGAATCATGGAAAAGGAGCCCTGGGTCCAAGCAGTCATACTCTGAACCAGATTGAAACGATAGGCGATAACTTCTGTGACAGAACCGATAATCCCACTATAGATGATCCCGATCAAGGGCAACATCCACCTTTCCTTTATAGAAAAAATAGTCATAAAGGCCAGGAAGAAGAGGGTAAATAAAATGGATGAGCCAAAAGCAAAGAGCATCTTTTGGGTCAGACTCGCAGACGGAAAGACAAAGAGGCTTAACACCATTCCCAGTTTGGCAGCTTCTGTCGTTCCGACTGTACTCGGAGCAGCAAACTGATTTTGGGTAATGGTCTGCATGAGGAGTCCTGCCATGCTCATACTAGAGGCTGCAAGGAGAATACTGATGGTTCTTGGAAGACGCGACTCTTGAAAGAGAAGCCAGGTCTGTTGGTCAAAAGCAAAGAATTTTTCCCAAGAAAAATCACTGGTTCCAATGGTAATGGAGAGAAAGACCAGGAGTAGAAGTAAGCCTGTTAAAATATGAGAGAGTTTCATGCCCCGTCCTTTCATGTAGATTTGGTATAAAAATACCCTTGGAGATAATGTAACACGATTTTTTTAATCTGTCAATAAATTTTCTGACAATTTAATGTAAAAAGAAAGAAAAATTTCTGAAATAATATCTATCCCTCTATTTTATAGGATAAACTAGTAAAAACTAATCCAATTTCCTACTATCCTTCTCCTATAAAAAGTGGTAAAATGGAGGACAGAAAGAAGGAACTGATATGACAACATTATTTTCAAAAATCAAAGAAGTAACAGAGCTTGCTGCGATCTCAGGCCACGAAGCGCCTGTCCGGACTTATCTTCGTGAAAAGTTGACACCGCACGTGGATGAAGTAGTGACAGATGGCTTAGGTGGTATTTTTGGTATTAAACATTCAGAAGCTACGGATGCACCGCGTGTTTTGGTCGCATCTCACATGGACGAAGTTGGTTTTATGGTCAGCGAGATTAAGCCAGATGGTACCTTCCGTGTCGTTGAAATCGGTGGCTGGAATCCTATGGTGGTCAGCAGCCAACGCTTTAAACTCTTTACTCGTGACGGTCGTGAAATTCCAGTGATCTCAGGTTCTGTCCCTCCACATTTGACTCGTGGAAAGGGCGGACCAACTATGCCTGCTATTTTGGATATTGTCTTTGATGGTGGTTTTGCAGACAAGGGTGAGGCAGAAAGTTTTGGCATCCGTCCGGGTGACACGATTGTCCCTGATAGCTCCGCTATCTTGACAGCCAATGAAAAAAATATCATCTCAAAAGCTTGGGACAACCGCTACGGTGTTCTTATGGTGAGCGAGCTAGCTGAAGCTTTATCAGGTCAAAAGCTCGGAAATGAACTCTATCTTGGTGCCAATGTCCAAGAAGAGGTTGGTCTGCGTGGTGCTCATACATCTACAACTAAGTTTGATCCAGAAGTTTTCCTAGCTGTTGACTGTTCACCTGCTGGTGATGTTTATGGTGGTCAAGGTAAGATTGGGGATGGAACCTTGATTCGCTTCTACGATCCAGGTCACTTGCTCCTCCCAGGTATGAAGGATTTCCTTTTGACAACGGCTGAAGAAGCTGGCATCAAGTACCAATACTACTGTGGAAAAGGCGGAACAGACGCTGGAGCAGCTCATCTGAAAAATGGTGGTGTCCCATCTACAACTATCGGTGTCTGCGCTCGTTATATCCATTCTCACCAAACCCTCTACGCTATGGATGACTTCCTAGAAGCTCAAGCTTTCTTGCAAGCCTTGGTGAAAAAATTGGATCGTTCAACGGTTGATTTGATTAAACATTATTAAACATAAGGGAGGTGGTCGGGATGGCAGAACCTAACCTAGAAAGCCTTATAAGAGATCTCTACAACCATGCCCGTCAGGGCTTGAGTGAAGATTTAGTTGCTGCTCTCCTAGAGACTGCTAAAAAACTACCTACTACAAATGAACAATTACTAGCAGTCCGACTCTCAGGGCTTGTCAATCGTGAATTGCTCACTAATCCCAAACACCCAGCACCTGAATTGATCAACTTGGCGCGCTTTATCAAAAGAGAAGAAGCCAAGTACAGGGGCACTGCAGTTTCTGCTATCATGTTTGGTGAACTCTTTAAAATGCTTTGATTCCATTGTGAATCAAAGTATTTTTTATATGCTCCAAAAGAAATTCTTAATGAGGAGACGAAAAAAGCCATCCCATTCAGGATAGCTTTTTGGTACTTAGATTTGTTCAGCGATGACCTTTTCAGCTAGGTTCATAGCATGGTCAGATACACGAGTGTAGTGGGAAATGATGTCGATAAAGTTGACCCCAGCTTGTGTTGAACACTCGCCCTTGTTAAGGCGTTTGATGTGGGTCTTTCTGAGAACACGTTCCATATTGTTGATTTCTTTATGGCGTT
>CAUVRF010000048.1:0-11461 GCA_963554245.1 uncultured Streptococcus sp. | reverse complement strand
GGAGGAAAGAGATGAAGAAAACAACCTCTAAACTCTTTGTAGTGCCCTACATGCTCTGGATTGCCCTCTTTGTCCTCGCACCCTTGGTCTTGATTTTTGGACAATCCTTTTTCAACATCGAAGGGCAGTTTAGTTTAGAAAACTATAAATCCTACTTTGCGTCACAAAACTTGACCTATCTCAAAATGAGCTTCAATTCTGTGCTTTATGCAGGGATTGTAACCTTGGTAACACTGCTCATCAGTTATCCGACAGCCCTCTTTTTGACCCGTCTTAAGCACCGTCAACTCTGGCTCATGCTGATTATCCTGCCGACATGGATTAACCTGCTCCTCAAGGCCTATGCCTTTATCGGGATTTTTGGTCAGAATGGCTCTATTAATCAATTTTTGGAATTTATCGGAATCGGTTCGCAGCAGTTGCTCTTTACGGATTTCTCCTTTATCTTTGTCGCAAGCTACATCGAGCTTCCCTTTATGATTTTGCCGATTTTCAATGTCTTGGATGATATGGACAATAATCTGATCAATGCCAGCTATGACCTCGGTGCGACCAAGTGGGAGACCTTCCGCCACGTTATCTTCCCTCTATCAATGAATGGAGTGAGAAGTGGGGTTCAGTCGGTCTTTATCCCCAGCTTGAGTCTCTTCATGCTGACACGTTTGATTGGTGGGAACCGCGTTATCACACTGGGAACGGCTATTGAGCAGAACTTCCTGACCAATGACAACTACGGTATGGGTTCTACCATCGGGGTGATCCTTATCCTGACCATGTTCATCACCATGTGGGTGACCAAGGAAAGGAGAGAACGATGAAAAAATTTGCCAATCTCTACCTAGCCTTTGTCTTTATCATCCTTTATTTGCCAATTTTTTACTTGATTGGCTATGCCTTTAATGCAGGGGATGATATGAACAGCTTTACAGGCTTTAGCTTGAGCCATTTTAAAACCATGTTTGGTGATGGTCGTCTCATGTTGATCCTCACCCAAACCTTTTTCTTGGCCTTTCTATCTGCCTTGATTGCGACCATTATCGGGACTTTTGGTGCTATCTATATCTACCAGTCTCGTAAGAAATACCAAGAAGCCTTTCTATCACTCAATAATATCCTCATGGTTGCGCCTGACGTTATGATTGGTGCTAGCTTCTTGATTCTCTTTACCCAGCTTAAGTTTTCACTTGGCTTTTTGACAGTTCTATCTAGTCACGTGGCCTTCTCCATCCCAATCGTGGTCTTGATGGTCTTGCCTCGTCTCAAGGAGATGAATGATGATATGATTCACGCGGCTTATGACCTTGGTGCTAGTCAGTTCCAAATGTTCAAGGAAATTATGCTCCCTTATCTGACGCCGTCAATCATTGCGGGTTATTTCATGGCCTTCACCTATTCGTTAGACGACTTTGCCGTAACCTTCTTTGTGACGGGAAATGGCTTTTCAACCCTGTCAGTCGAGATTTATTCTCGTGCTCGTAAGGGAATTTCGCTAGAAATCAATGCCCTGTCTGCCCTTGTCTTTCTCTTTAGTATTATCCTAGTTGTTGGCTATTACTTTATCTCACGTGAGAAGGAGGAGCAAGCATGAAAAAACTCTATTCATTTTTAGCAGGAATTGCAGCGATTATCCTTGTCTTGTGGGGGATTGCGACGCATCTTGACAGTAAAATCAACAGTCGAGATAGTCAAAAACTGGTTATCTACAACTGGGGAGACTACATTGATCCTGAACTTTTGGAGAAATTCACCGAAGAAACAGGGATCCAAGTCCAGTATGAGACCTTTGATTCTAACGAAGCCATGTATACCAAGATCAAGCAGGGTGGAACGACCTACGACATTGCCATCCCAAGTGAATACATGATTAACAAGATGAAGGATGAAGATCTCTTGGTTCCTCTT
This sequence comes from uncultured Streptococcus sp., assembly GCA_963554245.1. GTDB lineage: Bacteria > Bacillota > Bacilli > Lactobacillales > Streptococcaceae > Streptococcus. The sequence goes on along the minus strand of CAUVRF010000048.1, from coordinate 9,559 downwards.
GATTATTCAAAAATTGAAGGCATCGAAAATATCGGACCTGAGTTCCTCAACCAGTCTTTTGACCCGGGCAATAAATTCTCCATTCCTTATTTCTGGGGAACCTTGGGAATTGTCTACAATGAAACCATGGTAGATGAGGCGCCTGAGCATTGGGATGACCTCTGGAAGCCAGAATATAAGGATTCCATCATGCTTTTTGATGGGGCGCGTGAGGTGCTGGGACTCGGGCTTAACTCGCTCGGTTACAGCCTCAACTCCAAGGATCCTCAGCAGTTGGAAGAGACAGTGGATAAGCTCTACAAACTGACTCCAAATATCAAGGCCATTGTGGCGGACGAGATGAAGGGTTACATGATTCAGAACAACGCTGCTATCGGTGTGACTTTCTCTGGGGAAGCCAGCCAGATGTTGGAGAAAAATCCTAACCTCAAGTATGTCGTTCCGACTGAGGCCAGCAATCTCTGGTTTGATAACATGGTCATTCCAAAAACCGTGAAAAACCAAGATGCCGCCTATGCCTTTATCAACTTTATGTTGAAACCCGAAAATGCTCTGAAAAATGCGGAATATGTCGGCTATGCAACACCAAATAACACGGCTAAGGAACTGCTCCCAGAGGAGACCAAAGAAGACAAGTCCTTCTATCCAGAAGCTGATACCATGAAAAACCTAGAAGTTTATGAGAAATTTGACCATAAATGGACAGGCAAATATAGCGACCTCTTCCTACAGTTTAAAATGTACCGGAAGTAGGAGATATGCTTTCTTGTCAGCTTTTCCAGTTGACGCAGAACCCAAAAAACGATATAATAAGAAAGTTGAGAATTGATTTTCAGTCATCTTAGTCCAGAGAAATGGCGGTGCTGCGAGCCATCTAAGTTAGAAAGTCATGCTACTCAATCAGACAATTGCATAAGAATAAGAGAATGACAAGTTCATTGAATGAAGGTGGTACCGCGGTTTTTCGCCCTTCGTGATATGAGCTTGTCTTTTGATTTTTGGAGGTGTTTATGAAGACATTTCTCGTGAAACAAAAGTTTCGTCTTGGGGGCGAACGCTTCGATATCAAGGATGATAGAGGAGTAGTGAACTATCAGGTGGAGGGCTCTTTCTTCCAAATTCCTAAGACCTTTACCATCTATGACGCCTATGGTGAGCAGGTCAGTGAAATCAGTAAAGAATTTTTCACCTTGCTTCCTCGCTTTACTATTCAGCTACGAAACGGTTCCAATTTCGTCATTCGTAAGAAGTTGACCTTCTGGCGAGATAAGTATGAGTTTGATGATTTAGGGCTTCGTATCAAGGGCAATATCTGGGATTTGAATTTCAAATTACTAGACGATCGTGATCAGCTTGTCGCCGAGATTCGGAAAGAGATTTTCCATTTGACCTCGACTTACACCGTAACCGTCTATGAAGACTCTTATGCAGATCTGGTCATTTCCCTTTGTGTCGCGATTGACTATGTGGAAATGCTGGAAAGCCAATCAAATTAAACAAGTAATAAGGAGATATTATGAAACAACTATCTAGTGCTCAAGTTCGCCAAATGTGGCTAGATTTCTGGGCAAGCAAAGGCCACTCTGTCGAACCATCAGTCAGCTTGGTTCCAGTAAACGACCCAACTCTTTTGTGGATCAACTCTGGGGTAGCAACCCTTAAGAAATATTTTGACGGGACTATCAAACCTGAAAACCCACGTATCACCAATGCGCAAAAAGCTATCCGTACCAACGACATCGAAAATGTCGGAAAAACGGCTCGCCACCATACAATGTTTGAAATGTTGGGGAACTTCTCTATTGGGGATTACTTCCGTGATGAAGCTATCACCTGGGCTTATGAACTCTTGACAAGCCCAGAATGGTTTGATTTTCCAGCTGAAAAACTCTACATGACCTATTACCCTGATGACAAAGATTCATATAACCGCTGGATTGAAGTAGGAGTGGACCCAAGCCACTTGATCCCAATCGAAGACAACTTCTGGGAAATCGGTGCGGGACCTTCTGGACCTGATACAGAAATCTTCTTTGACCGTGGAGAAGCATTTGACCCAGAAAATATCGGTCTTCGCCTGCTTGCAGAGGATATCGAAAACGACCGTTATATCGAAATCTGGAACATCGTTTTGTCACAATTTAACGCCGATCCTGCTGTTCCTCGTAGCGAGTACAAGGAATTGCCACACAAGAACATTGATACGGGTGCTGGTTTGGAGCGTTTGGTGGCAGTTATCCAAGGGGCTAAGACAAACTTTGAAACAGACCTCTTCATGCCAATCATTCGTGAAGTTGAGAAATTGTCAGGTAAGGTCTACGACCAAGATGGCGATAACATGAGCTTTAAGGTCATTGCGGACCATATTCGTTCTCTTTCATTTGCCATCGGTGATGGTGCCCTTCCAGGAAATGAAGGTCGTGGTTATGTTCTTCGTCGTTTGCTCCGTCGTGCTTCTATGCACGGTCAAAAATTGGGTATCAACGAGCCTTTCCTTTACAAACTCGTTCCAACTGTTGGAAAAATCATGGAAAGCTACTATCCAGAAGTGCTTGAAAAACGTGACTTTATCGAAAAAATCATCAAGAGCGAGGAAGAGTCATTTGCTCGAACCCTTCACTCAGGTCAACACTTTGCAGAAACCATTGTAGCTGATTTGAAAGAAAAAGGTCAAAATGTTATCGCTGGGCAAGATGTCTTCAAACTCTACGACACTTACGGCTTCCCAGTGGAATTGACAGAAGAAATCGCTAAAGAAGCTGGCATGACGGTAGACCGTGAAAGCTTTGAAGCAGCCATGAAAGAGCAGCAAGAACGTGCGCGTGCGTCAGCTGTCAAAGGTGGCTCTATGGGCATGCAAAATGAGACCCTTCAAAACATCACAGTGGAAAGTGTCTTTAACTACAATGCCAGCCAATTGCCTTCTAAGTTGGTGGCTATCGTAGTGGACAATGCTGAAGTTGAAGCTGTTTCTGAAGGAACTGCCTCTCTTATCTTTGCGGAAACTCCATTCTATGCTGAAATGGGTGGACAAGTAGCTGACCATGGTCAAATCTTGGACACTGCTGGAAACATCGTGGCTACTGTAACAGATGTTCAAAAAGCACCAAACGGCCAACCACTTCATACTGTTGAAGTCCACGCTCCGCTTGACTTGAACCAAGAATACACACTTAGCATCGACACCAACCGTCGTCTTCGTGTGATGAAGAACCACACAGCAACTCACTTACTTCACGCTGCCCTTCACAATATCCTTGGTAGCCATGCAACGCAAGCAGGATCACTTAACGAAGTCGAATTCCTCCGTTTTGACTTCACACACTTCCAAGCCGTAACTCCTGAAGAGTTGCGCGCCATTGAACAACAAGTCAATGAGAAAATTTGGGAAGCAATTGCAGTAGAAACTGTTGAGACAGATATTGACACTGCTAAAGAAATGGGAGCTATGGCCCTCTTTGGTGAGAAGTATGGTAAGGAAGTTCGTGTTGTTACGATTGGTGACTACTCAGTGGAACTTTGTGGTGGTACCCACGTAGGTAATACTTCTGAAATCGGTCTCTTCAAGATTGTCAAAGAAGAAGGGATTGGATCAGGAACTCGCCGTATCTTGGCAGTGACTGGTAAGGAAGCTTTTGAAGCCTACCGCGAACAAGAAGACGCTCTGAAAGCCGTCGCAGCAACCTTGAAAGCACCTCAACTCAAGGAAGTTCCTCATAAGGTTGAAGGTCTTCAAGAGCAACTCCGTCAACTTCAAAAAGAAAATGCTGAGTTGAAGGAAAAAGCCGCAGCTGCAGCCGCAGGTGATGTCTTCAAGGATGCGAAGGAAGTCAACGGCCACCGTTATATTGCTAGCCAAGTGTCTGTATCAGATGCCGGTGCCCTTCGTACCTTTGCGGACAAATGGAAACAAAAAGACTACTCTGATGTGCTTGTCCTAGTTGCCGCTATTGGTGACAAGGTCAATATCCTTGTTGCAAGCAAGACAAAAGATGTGCATGCAGGAAACCTTGTCAAAGAATTGGCTCCAATCGTTGATGGACGTGGTGGTGGTAAACCAGATATGGCCATGGCAGGAGGAAGCAACCAAGCTAAGATTCAGGAATTGCTGGATGCCGTAGCAGGTAAATTGTAAGACAATAAAGATCTATCCATTTGGGTAGGTCTTTTTGTGCATACAAAAAAGCCAAATCTGGTCGGATTTGGCTTGTAACTGATAGGTTTATTTTGCTGTCCAGACACTTACGGATCTAGCTGCTACTGGAAATTCTCCATAACCGTAAGCATCAATTGTGACTTGGTCTTGGTGATTTCCAAGTAAATCTACAAAGGTTTGGTTAGCCCATTCTTGACCAACAAACATAGACTTGCTATTTTCTTGGTCATTTGAAATCAAGACTGCGATTGGGGATTGATGTTCAACGCCTGAACGGACCCATCCAATACAGTTGGCATCGTCAAAGTAGTCTGTTTGCTCTCCATAGGCCCTGTCTTTTCGGATGGCTAGGAGACGATCAAGAACTTCTCTGAAATCTTGTTGAGCAAATTGCCCAGAAATACCGTAATAGTCTCCGTAAAAGACACATGGAAGCCCATCTTGGCGTAATAGAATAAGGGCATAGGCTGCTGGCTTAAACCATTCTTCGACGGTAGACTCAAGGGCTTGTCCTCGTTGAGTATCATGGTTGTCGACAAAGGTTACAGCCTTGTCAGGCTTGAGTTCAACCAAGCTATCAGTAAAGATAGTACGAAGGTCGTAGCTTGCTCTAGCCTGACTAGCTTCAAAGAGGTTTTGGTGGAGGCAAACATCGACAAGGTCAAAACGTTCCTCCGTTTTTTCGAGATAGTCTAGGTTGGCTTCTTTATCTGGATTCCAAAATTCACCAAAAACATAGAAATCTTGACCATATTTTTCCTTCATATCACGGATGAAATTGCGCATAAAGAAAGAGTCGATGTGTTTGACGGCATCTAAACGGAAACCAGCAATACCAGTCGTTTCCATGAACCAGTCAGCCCAGTCATAGATATTTTGGATGACTTCAGGATGCTTAAAGTCCAGGTCAGCATACATGAGGTAGTCGTAGTTGCCGTTTTCATTATCGACCAATTCCTCATTTGCCCAACCTTTATTGTCTCCCTGGATCAGGTAAATGCCAGACTTGCGGCGCTTGGCATCATAGTCTGTACCCGTGAAGTGGTACCAGTGCCAGTGGAAGTCATTGTAGGTATTTTGACGACCATCGAAAGTAAAGTGCGTCCAGCCATTGATAGTGAAGGGCTCGCTTAGTTGAACGGTACGATCCTCAGGATCCACTTCAATAACCTGAAAGGATTCCATGTGATCGGCTGCAGCCTTGTGATTGAGCACCACATCGGCCATAGGTCGAATTCCCTGAGCTTTTAAGGCTTGAATGGCTTGAAGATAGTCTTTTTTGAACCCATACTTGGTGCGGACAGTTCCTTTTTGGTGAAATTCACCTAGGTCAAATAGGTCATATATCCCATAGCCAACATCTTTTTCGTTGGTTGCCTTGAAGGCAGGTGGCATCCAGACATGGCTAATTCCCAGATGGGCTAGGTGCTCTGCATCATTTGTCAGTCGCATCCAGTGTTGGCCGTCGTGAGGCAGATACCACTCAAAGTATTGCATAAGTGTCTGATTTTGCATTGTTTTTCCTCTTGCTTATCAATGTTGTGTTTTATTCTACCATAAAGTTTAGCACTAGGCAAACGTTTGCGCAGTTTTCTATACTCATTTCTAGAATTGTCTATTTTTAGCGAATAGAATCTCTCTTTCCATTATAAGGGAAAGGATGTTTTAGTGGAAAAGTAAATGGCATATACTTATTTTAACAAAAATGACACTCAGTAAACTAAAGTACATATGGTTAAACGGTTTCTTTTTTGAGAATTGTCACAAAATTTGCTATAATAGTAGCTATGAATAGAATTAGAGTCAGCAGACGTGTTGAAAAAAAGCTAGCTAAGGGTCTAGTTCTTTTGGAAGCAAGTGATTTAACAGATATTGATCTGACGGATCAGGCAGTAGAAGTTCTTAGTCAAGACGGGAAGTTTTTAGGGAGTGCCTATCTTTCTCAGCAGAACAAGGGCATTGGCTGGTTGGTCAGCAAGGAAAAGCTTCGTTTCAATAAAGCCTTTTTTGAAATTCTGTTTCGTAAGGCTAAGGAAGCTAGAATGCCTTATTATCAAGATGACTTGACCACTGCCTTTCGCCTTTTTAACCAAGAGGGGGATGGTTTTGGTGGCCTGACTATCGATCTCTACGGAGATTATGCTGTCTTTTCGTGGTACAACTCGTTTGTTTACCAGATTCGTAAGCTGATCGTAAAGGCTTTTAAGGAAGTTTTTCCTGAGGTCTTGGGAGCGTACGAAAAGATTCGTTTTAAAGGTCTAGATTACGAGTCTGCCCATGTTTATGGTGAGGAAGCGCCAGACTATTTTACTGTTCTTGAGAATGGCGTGCTCTATCAAGTCTTTATGAATGATGGCTTGATGACAGGTATTTTCCTAGACCAACATGAGGTTCGTGGGAGTTTGGTTGATGGTCTAGCCATGGGCAAATCCTTACTCAATATGTTTTCCTATACGGCTGCCTTTTCTGTTGCTGCAGCTATGGGAGGTGCGAGTGAGACGACTTCTGTCGATTTGGCCAAACGGTCCAGAGAGCTGTCAGAAGCTCATTTTCAGGAAAATGGACTCAGCACGGACAATCATCGTTTTATCGTCATGGATGTCTTTGAGTACTTCAAGTATACCAAGCGAAAAGGCTTGACCTATGATGTGATTGTTCTTGATCCGCCGAGCTTTGCCCGCAATAAAAAACAAACATTTTCTGTGGCGAAGGATTATCACAAGTTGATTTCCCAGAGCCTAGAGATTTTAAATCCGGGAGGGATTATCATTGCCAGTACCAATGCTGCCAATGTTTCCCGCCAGAAATTTACAGAACAAATTGATAAAGGTTTTGCAGGAAGAAGGTATCAGATCTTGAACCAATATGGTCTTCCAGCAGACTTTGCCTATAATAAAAAAGATGAAAGCAGTAATTACCTCAAGGTGATTAGTATGAAGGTTAGTAAATGAAATTAGTCGTCTCAGTAATGCCAAGAAGTTTAGAAGAAGCGCAAGAACTGGATGCCACTAGGTATGAAGATGCCGATATCATTGAGTGGCGTGCGGACTTTCTTGCAAAGGACGCTATTTTACAGGTAGCACCCGCTATCTTTGAAAAATTTGCAGGACGCGAACTGGTCTTTACCCTTCGGACTCGCGCTGAGGGAGGAGAAATCGAACTTTCTTCAGAAGAGTATGTTCAAATCATCAAGGAAGTGGCGCAACTCTATCAACCAGACTATATTGATTTTGAGTACTACAGCTACAAGGATGTTTTTGAGGAAATGTTAGATTTTCCAAATCTCGTATTGAGCTATCATAATTTCCAGGAAACACCTGAAAATATGATGGAGATTTTGTCTGAGTTGACCAGTCTCTCTCCGAAAGTGGTCAAGGTATCAGTTATGGCCCATACGGAGCAGGATGTTTTAGACCTGATGAACTACACACGAGGATTTAAGACACTCAATCCTGAGCAAGAGTACGTGACCATTTCCATGGGGAAAATGGGCAAGGTATCACGCATTACTTCGGATGTGACGGGTTCAAGTTGGTCATTTGCTAGTCTAGATGAAGCGAGTGCCCCAGGTCAGATTTCTCTATCAAACATGAAGAAAATCAGGGAGATTTTGGATGAAGCTTGATGGCTATACACGTTTAGCTGCAGTTGTTGCAAACCCCATTAAACACTCTATTTCACCCTTTATCCATAATAGGGCCTTTGAGGCGACAGCTACTAATGGTGCCTATGTAGCTTGGGAGATTGAAGCGGGTGATTTGGCGGAAACAGTTGCTAATATTCGCCGTTACCAGATGTTTGGAATCAATCTGTCCATGCCTTACAAGGAGCAAGTGATTCCTTATCTGGATGAGTTGAGTGATGAGGCTCGTTTGATTGGGGCAGTCAATACTGTAGTCAATCATAATGGCACTTTAATTGGATATAATACAGATGGCAAGGGATTCTTTAAGAGCTTGCCTTCTTTTACAATTTCAGGTAAAACAATGACCATTTTGGGTGCAGGTGGTGCGGCCAAGTCCATTTTGGCTCAAGCTATTTTGGATGGCGTCAGTCAGATTTCAGTCTTTGTTCGTTCAGTTTCCATGGCAAAAACAAGACCTTATCTAAACAAGTTGCAGGAGCAAACAGGATTTAAAGTGGACTTGTATGCTTTAGAAGATCTTTCTGAACTGCAAGAAAGAATTGCCAACTCGGATCTGCTAGTCAATGCGACCAGTGTAGGGATGGATGGCAAATCATCCCCAGTTCCTGAAAGCATAGTCTTACCAGAAACTCTCTTGGTAGCAGATATCATTTACCAACCCTTTGAAACGCCATTTTTGAAATGGGCTAGAAGTCAGGGAAATCCAGCCGTCAATGGTCTGGGAATGTTGCTCTATCAAGCTGCTGAAGCTTTTCAACTGTGGACAGGTAAAGAAATGCCGACAGAAGAAATTTGGCAGTCCTTAACAGAAAAATATAAATAGTGAAAAGGAGACCCTCCTATGAAAATCAGAATCGATATTCCGCATCATCCTTATGATATTCAGATTGAAAAAGGTTGTCTGGCTCAGGCTGGTCAATGGTTGCGAGAACTCTGGCAACCTCAAAAAGTGGTCATTGTAACCGATAACCATGTAGCTTCTCTCTATGCAGAGAAGATTAAACTCAGCCTAGAAGATGCTGGTTTTCAGGTAGCTGTTTTTGACTTTTTAGAAGGCGAAGAACGAAAAAATTTAACAACTGTTCAGAAAGTCTATGAATTTCTAGTCAAGCAGGGGTTGACTCGTAGCGATGGGATCGTGGCTCTTGGTGGTGGTGTCGTTGGGGACCTAGCTGGTTTTGTAGCCTCTACCTATATGCGGGGCATTCACTTTGTTCAGATTCCGACTAGTTTGACAGCCCAGGTTGATTCGTCTATTGGTGGAAAGACGGGTGTCAATACTCCTTTTGCTAAAAATATGGTGGGAACTTTTGCCCAACCAGATGGTGTTCTGATTGATCCGCTTGTCCTTGAAACACTCGGGAAAAGAGAGTTGATTGAAGGGATGGGTGAGGTTATCAAGTATGGCTTGATTGAGGATCCAGAACTTTGGGCTCTCTTGACGGAACTAGATGGTTCTGTAGAGAGCATACTGGAACATGCAGAGACTTTGATTGAACATTCTTGTCAGGTGAAGCGCAAGATGGTGGTTGAGGATGAGTTGGATAACGGTGTTCGCCTTTACCTCAATTTTGGTCACACTATTGGCCATGCTATTGAAGCGACTGCCGGTTATGGCAAGGTCATGCATGGAGAAGCTGTAGCCACGGGCATGGTACAGATTTCCAAAGTTGCTGAGGAAAAAGGCCTTATGCCGATTGGCATAACCCAGTCCATTACAGAGATGTGCCAGAAATTTGGCTTGCCTGTTGATTATG
>CAUVRF010000047.1:0-11536 GCA_963554245.1 uncultured Streptococcus sp. | reverse complement strand
TTTAAATTTGTCACACGTCCCCGTCAAATTAACTACGCAAGGACAAAACATTGGGTCACAAAACAAGTCTCTAGTGCTTTGAAATTGCTGAAAATCGTTGATATGGTCTATCAGACAGATGAGCTTTCAGAAATCATTTCTGAAGCCTATTTGAGTAACAATCATACGAAACTAGCAGAAGAAATTTGTGAACGAAACGGAGTTGATTTTGATGTTATTGTCGGACAGATATAAACCTATAAATGTCCCCGATAAATTCAATCGCCCTCTTCAAACAAAGACCTTCCCAGTCGGTTATGAGGAACTCTACCTATCGTTTTACGATTTTGAATTGGTCAAAGATTTGATTGATTATTGGGGGCTCTTATATTATCAGCCTAAGAAAGATTCTGAATTAAAATATGCAGAACAATTTAGAAAGCAATCCTTTAAAGATGAAAATCACCGACAAAATGCGATTAAAAAGGCAACTAGACAAGAGGCTAGACAGCCTTTTTTTGATGAATTAACAACAAAACCATTAAACAAGATGAGTAAAAATGCTCGCTGGGTGGCAGAGATGCTCCTACAGACGGGCTATGCTCAATTGGTACTATAAAAATGAAAGGAAAAATGGAATGGAATATAAAGTTGAATTGAATAGTCTGGACAATTTCAGGGCATGGTCAGGTGCACGCAATACACTAGCAACTGTCCGTGAACGGGGAGATATGGACAGACTAACCTCACTTAGTGAAGATATTTTTTCAGGAAGTATCCCTACAGAAACAGAAATCAATGATTGGCTTTGGTTTGATTCTGATGATATTTATCGATTTCTTGGCTACCATGATTTGGTAGAAGATGACGTATGAAGTTTGTAAAGAAAATTTACGAGGGGATCTCCTGTTTCCCTGATAAAAACGAATTCTGGAATCTTTACATTGTCCTGATGAAGGAAAAAGAGTTTTTCTTAGACGCTTTTGCACGGAAAACCCTTGACCTTGATTATCCCGCCCACTACCAACACACTTATTTCACACTGGATGGTCAAGTGTTAGATTTCAATCAACACATGACAACACAACTTGTCACTCTCTTTAGACAGGTTATCTTAGAAAATCAAATAACATTTATGGAGGAACTGATAATGGCAACACAAAATACACTCGAAAAGAAAGTTAGAGCGGTCTCATTGGAGTTAGGAGAATTGATGAAGGCTCATGATGATAAAGAAGCTTGGAAAAAAGCAGGTGAATTGCACGGGCTCCTTAAAAAAGAAGAGGTGAAACAACTTCCTGAAGCACTGGTTGAAAGTCTCCATGCTGAATTGCGAGGTTACTATTATGTCAATAGTGAACTCAATAAACTTCATAAACAGCTTTATGCCAAAGGAAATAAATTGATTGAACTAGCTAATCAATAAAAAGAGGAGAATCATGATTGCAATTTTGAGGAGTTACTCTGACTTTTCAAGCCAACATCTCGCTACAGTAGACCTAATGAGATACAGTCAAAATCAAATTTGTCAGAGTATAGAGAACCATAATATGACAAGTGAAAATGTACAAGTTGTTTCTTTCGATGATTGGCAAGTTTCCATTATTCTTTCTTTGAAGCAAGCTTATCAGCTCAAGAGCTATATTTTGCACCATTGCAACGGGGATGAAAATTTAGTGAAAGAACTATTGAAAAAGCATTGGCCACTAGAGAGTATCCTAGCCCGTCGTTTTGAATTTGTTGGTGAAGGAGATTTAAATATATTAACCAAACTGTTTGAAAATCGTTCTGCTAGAAATATTGCTCTTATTGTTCATTCAATGGGAAATGCTTCAGAAATCATTGCGAAGTTCATGCGCATAGGTAAAATCATCGCAACACCTCAAGGTTTTTATATTTCCAAATATCAAGAAGAATAGAAAGGATTCAAATGAACAAATTAAAAGAGACACTTTATCAATTTAGAAATTATCTGGGACACTTCACCAAACGCCCTAAAAAGAAAGGAAAGCCTAAACTAACCATTGCCAACAAAAAAACAGTCAATCTTGCCGTTCTATCAGGATTGGCTTTTATTTTATTAGTTGGTTTACTAGGTGGGATTCGAGCCATGACTTTATCCAGTCAAGTCACAGACCTTAAAAAAGCCGTTTCTTCTAACAAATCCGCTTCTTCTACTTCTTCTGCTACAACAACAATTGATAATCGCTTGCAGTATTATCTGAATGACTTTGTTAATTGCTATTTTACCGTTCCTAATGATTCAGACGGTCAAACAAAGCAAGCAAAACGACTGAATAGCTTCTACGGTTCAGAACCTGATATTCAAGCACAGGGTCAAGTCAAAAATCCTAGTCAATTGAGCTGGTCACGCTTACTAACGATAACAGATAATGCAGCCACCTATGAAGTACATTACAAACAAACTGTAAAGAATGGCGATAAAACAGAAGAAAAAGAAATCATAACAGGTTTTAATATTCCTTATGCCAAAACAAAAACGGGCTACTACGTTACCGGCTTACCTTGGTTTTCTAGTCTATCTACCAGTCAAGCAGATAAGAAAAGTATAAATACAGAAGTTAAACTCAATCAGTCAGATAGGCTTTCAGAGAAAACAAAGAAGAAATTGGATAAGTTTCTCAAAGTTTTCTTCACTAATTATACGACTGACCAAGATAACTTGGACTTAGTGGCTCACAATGTAACGGCTGTGAAGAATGCTACGTTTAAAACCTTGGATTTTAGTTACTACAAAGCAACCGATAAAGTAGTTATTGCCTATGTTCAAGTGACGTTTGAAGTCGCAGGCTCTACACATGCTGAAAACTTTACCTTGATCTTATCAGAAAAAGGCAAGTCCTATTATGTGGAGAAAGTCAGCCATACCATTCCTGCTAATTACGCAGATACAAAAGAATAAAAGGAGAGTTTAATCAATGAGTTCATCTAATTTACAAACATGGTTACAAGGAGATGGTTTCTGGTTCATTACCTTTGGAGCGATTATCCTTATCATTTTAGCTTGGAGAAACAGCTCTTGGGGAAAACTATTTACCACGCTTGTTTTCTACGCAGTGATTGCCTCTTTAACAGGAGGCGGACGACAATTACTTCATGTTGTCGGTTGGTTCCTCCGTCTCTTTGGAATTGAAACGGGGTTGTGATATGGAAGAAGAACGATTGTATGATTATGCTAGAGGGATAAACGCTCCCTACTGGATTCAAGAAGTTAAAACACAAAAAGGAAAACGCATTTGGTATTTTGCTACACCTATGCAGCTTTCCTTTTTTGTGGTCTTTGCCCTGGTCTTGATTTTGATGTTGACAGTACTTAACTCAATTCTTCTTCCGTTGAACAAATTAACGCATTCCATTTCACTCTATCTCTACTGGTATATCCCTTATAAACTCGCTAAGTTCTATACAGAGTATGAACCACAAGGAAAGAAAATGCACGTTTTCTTATGGGATTACATCTGCTATCTTATAGATTTTCGTCTCAATCGAAAAGCGATTTATCATGAAGATAGAATGAAAATGATGGATGAAGAAGAAATAGTCTTTGAAAAAACAGATTTATAAAGGAGGTCTAATGGTTCTAAAACTAGTCTATCCGATTCTTAAAACACAGGATAACATAGCTTTAACGACAGATAAAACGGTGATGAGTTTTTATCGTATTCCTAATACTCCCATCACCATTACCGATAAAGCTAAGAAACAAAAACACAAGTTGACTACTGCTCAGCTGATTAAAAAACTAGTTAAAAACAAGTCCTTTGAAGTCTCCTTGATTCCAAAGGACTATTTGCTAGAAGAAAAGATGAAAGACTTTTCTCATGCCTTGTCTCCCGATAGTCAAGCATTGGGGGAAGAACTGTTGCAGTATTCGACAGACAAATTGACACAAGAAATGGAAATTCCTTATCAGTTTGACTGGCTGATTGGTGTCAATCTTTTAAAAGATGACCAAAACACCACCGTTCAGGATATGGCGGTTGAGCGCTTCTCTAAAGTCTCTGAAATGATTGCCAATAGCGTGGGCTTTCAATATGAGATTCCTGAAGATTGGGCACAAGACTATCTGGTTAGTGAAGCTACTGTCTATCAAACCCTTTCTGCTCTTCGGGCACAACGCTTGACCAATGAAGAGCTCTTTTACTATCAACGCATGCAATACTTGCGCTATATTCCTCATCTAAAACAAGAGGTCACAGCCAATCGGGCACTCTTTAATGTGACAGATACGGTCTTAAGACCCATGGCAGGGGGCTTTATGAAATTAGACAGCCCCTATGGTTCTTCTTTTCTCACCATTCTTCCGATTGCTAAAATACCCATTATTTTTAATGGCTTTCATCTGGGAGAATTTACCCAACGCTTTAACTTCCCTGTAGAACTACGGATAAAGGCAGAATTTATCGAAAAGAACTCTTTAAAAGGGCGAATGGCACGTTCTAATATTCGCTACCGCAACATTATGAATGAAGCAGAAAGTACTGACACCGTCCAACAAGATGAAATCATTCTAGGAGCAATGTCTCTCAAAGACTTGATGAAAAAGGTTGGTGGGAAAGAAGAAGTCATTGAATATGGAGCTTATCTCATTATTGCTGCTTCTAGCCTATCCCAATTACGACATCGCCGTCAGGTGGGCTTAAGTTACTTTGACGATATGCACGTTGAAGTGAGTGAAGCTAGCCATGACACCCCCTATCTCTTCCAGTCTCTCCTCTATGGTCAACCACTTGAAAATAAGACCAGAACGTGGACACACTATGTCACTCCAAGAGGCTTTGCGGAGCTAATGCCCTTTACCAATACAGCTTCAGGAAACCATATTGGCTGGCATATCGGACGGGTGGATAATTGGACAGGACGTTGGGAAAGTATTGAAAAGGCACAAGAAGCGTCTAAAAATATGGTGCTCTTTAATGCGACCGTTGGAAATAAGGAAGGGATTGCAGGAAAACTCACAAAGAATCCACATATCTTGATTACTGGCGCAACGGGTGAAGGAAAATCCTTTTTAGCAGAACTTATCTTTCTCCTAACCTCTCTTCAAGATGTGAAATGCTTGTATGTTGACCCGAAACGCTCTATCCGAAAACACTTTGAAGCAATTGCCCATCACCCAGACTTTGAAAAACGATTCCCGCTTCTGGCTGAACATATCAAACAGATAAACTTTGTCACCTTGGATAGTAAGGTGAAATCCAATCATGGAGCTCTTGACCCAATTGTTATGTTGGATAAAGATGACGCTGTTTCGGTTTCAAAAAACATGCTCAATTATCTTATTTTTTCCAACAAGCGAATTAAGGTCACCATGAAACAAATGACGGCTATTTCTAGAGCGATTAACAAAGTGGTCGCTCAAAGACAAGCAGGAGAAACGGTTGGGTTAAAACATGTTCTCAAAGAGCTCACCAATAATCCAGACAGCACTATCTTTGAAGTAGGAGACTATTTGACTTCAATTGTTGAAAATTCTATTTTAGAATTGGCTTTTTCAGACGGCAATGTCGAAGGATTGTCTTACGATAAACGGGTGACCGTTTTAGAAGTTGCTGACTTATCCTTACCAGATAATAAAGATAATCAACAAGATATTACACCAGAAGATAAAGAAATCAATTCTACGGCTCTGATGTTTGCCTTGGGAGCTTTCTGTACACGCTTTGGAGAACTCAACCGCTATGAAGATACAATTGAGTTTTTTGATGAAGCGTGGGTACTGATGAAATCGGCAGAAGGACGAGCCGTTATTCAATCCATGCGTCGTGTTGGACGCTTCTTTAATAATGTTCTCTGTCTCATTACTCAGTCTGTCCATGACGCTGAAGGAGATGATGATACCACAGGATTTGGTACACTCTTTGCCTTCAGAGAAGACAATGAACTTCCCGATATTTTAGAACATGTTGGCCTAACAGTTAATGAAGAAAATCTGGAATGGATAAAAAATATGATTTCAGGCCAATGCCTCTATAAAGACGTTTACGGCAATCTCAATATGATTTCCATTTATAACATTTTTGATAGTATTGACCCACTTCTAAAACCAATGAAAGCCACTGTTTCTTCCAATCTTGAAAATAAATACGCATCTTAAGGAGGTGAGCCTGTGCAAGAAGCATTTGAAAAATTAAAAGGCATGGATATTTTTTCTTTAAAATCCTATATGATGAAAACAGGCTTTGCAGATTTTAGCGGAGTATGGGTGATGTTGAATGAAATCTTTGTCAACTTTCCCTTCTTTCTTCTCAATCTTATTGTTGGTTTCTTCTCCTTAATGATTCGGATTTTAGAAAATATTCGTCTTTATGATGCCTACAAGCAATCTGTCTTTAGTGGCGCTCAATCCATTTGGCGAGGATTTACAGGAGCAGCTTCTGGTGTAGCTCAAACATCATTAGTCTTTCTGATTCTTCTTTGTCTTGCTTTTTATCTTTTTTATCAGTTCCTCGTTTCTAACGGCAATTTCTCTAGAAAATTACTTCATGTTCTTCTGGTTCTCTTTCTAGGCTTTGGTTGGTTTGGGACAGTATCTGGAACTTCTGGCGGACTGTATCTACTCAATACAGTGGACAATGTGGCCAGTACTGCTATTCATCAAATTTCTAATATTTCAGTAACCTATGGAAAGAATCAATCCTTAAAAGTAGGGACTTCTATAGCAGACTCTTATATCGCAGAAACTTCTTATAAAGCCTATCTCTTTGTCAATACAGGGCAAGAAAATGGGAAATACAAAGACCGTCAAACAGGCAAAGAAGAACTATTTGATGATTCCAAAGTTCTGGGAACTAGTGATAAATCAGGAAAGTTTAAAGCCGTTTCTACCGCCGATAGAAATAAATATCTAGAAATAGGGAACGGGGCGGGTGATGACAATGAGCATAACCGTTGGGTATCGGCTATTCCCGACTATATTCCTGTTAAGTTCTTCTATATCCTTTTTAAAATGGTAGAAGCGATTGTCATTGCCATTCCTATTGTTTTAATTCAGTTGCTCAATGTCCTTGCACAAGCCCTCGTCCTTATCATGATTCTTCTTTTTCCTATTGCGCTTTTGGTTTCCTTTATTCCCAAAATGCAAGATATTCTCTTTGGCGTTTTTAAGGTCATGTTTGGAGGTCTCGCCTTCCCAGCAATTACAAGCCTTCTAACCTTGGCTTTGCTTTACCTTGAAAAAATTATTGAAGCCTTAGTAAGTGGTCGCTTTGATAAAGTTATTGGAGATTTTTCTTCCTTATCTACTTTTAGCGCTCTCTTTAAACTAATCGTCTCTGTTTGTATCAAAGGCGTAATTTATTATCTACTTTGGAGATATAAAGGAGAACTAATTGAACTATTATTGGGTTCACGAGCAAGGATTGCTTTTAATGAGATAGATAACAAGGTCAAAGAAACCGTTTCAAATGGACAAGACCAGATGAAACAACTACCTACAAAAGCGACTAATGCCTTTGAAATGGCCCAAACATCAGGAAACTTTATCCTCGCTGGAGCAGGATTTGGAACTGGACTATTCATGAATGCTGGTAAGCACATGAGCAATCTATTTTCAAAGTCACATCCGACTTCAGAAAGAACGGAAGATTCAGTACCTCCAGAAAATGACGAAGAAAGAACATCTACTACTTCTTCCTTTGAAGAACCAATTTCTCCTGATGAAGTGACAACACCATTTCAAGAGCCAGATATGCCAATTGATGTTTCTAAATCTCCTATTCAGGAAGAAGAATCGAGTTATCAATCCTTTGACACAGAACCTTCTCCCCTGATAGATACTAACCCGAATAAAGAACAGGAAGAATTTGAGGAACGCCGGCACAATCGCCTATCTTGGAGACAGAAGCGCAAAATCAATAAACTCGAAAAAGAATTAGAACCTTATAAAGATGACGAAGCCCTCTATCAAGCACAAGGCTCAAATGCCTTTATCAAGAACTATCGTAAAACTTTACCTAAAGACGATAAATTGAAAGTCAATATCAATCGTAAACATCAGATAATAGAGGAATTAGCACGATTGAGAGGAGGAAATGAACAATGAATACTCGCATTTATTCTAAAAGAAATTTTGAACAGGCAGTGAATAATGCGGTTGCCCTTGCCTATGAAAGGAGAAAGCCTTCTGTCGACTTTCTCCTTTTATTTTCAGTGAGAGAGACCGAGAAAGAGCAGTTGTTGGCAATAGTGAAGGAAAATCCTCTCATTTTAACAGCTCAATGGCGATTTGAAACTGTAATGATGACAGCATATATAAAGACTTAGGAGAGAAGATGAAGAGAAAATTCATATTATTTAGCAGTCTAAGTATTCTATTTTTCCCTCTACTGTTAGTGATTATCATCATGGGAGCTTTCGCTGGTAGTGCGTCTTCTAATGGTCAAACAAACGGTTTACAAACCAAACTGACCGCTAAAGAGGTTGCTCAAAAAGCTAATATTTCAGAAGAGCGGGCTAATGATGTCATAAAAATCCTCAATTATGAACTTTCACAAGAACAATTTACTATCGCAGGAGCTTCTGGAAGCTTAGCGGTTGCAGAACGTGAAAGTGGATTTGACCCTAAAGCAGTCAATACAGGTGGTGGTGTAGCTGGGTATTTCCAATGGTCAGGCTGGTCTTCCACTATCAATGGGAATCGCTGGTCAAAAGCAAAGCAAAAGAAATTAGATTCTGATATTGAACTAGACCTATTATCTACAGAGTTAAACGGCTCTTATAATAAAGTAAAAACAGAAATGCAAAAAGCGACTGACCCTGAAAAGGCAGCCCTTTATTGGTCAGAACATTATGAAGGGGTCGCTTTATCAGACGGTCAGACCAAAGCTAGTGAGCTGAAGAAGAACGCGAGGAAATGGTATAACCTCTTCAAAGATACCTTAACAGGTGGGACAACTGCCAAATCACGAGACGGTGGAGGAGTAACTTCTGATGGAGTGCCTGCTGGTTACAGCCTTACAAAAGCAATAAATACCTCTAATTACACTTCTGCGACCTATCCTTGGGGACAGTGTACTTGGTTTGTCTACAACCGAGCCAAAGAAGTGGGCGTTCATTTTGACCCTTATATGGGCAATGGTGGAGATTGGAAGCATAAAGCAGGCTATCAAACTACACATACACCAACAGAACATAGCGCTCTTAGTTTCTCTCCTGGTCAAGCTGGCGCAGACCCAACTTACGGACATATTGCATTTGTGGAGCAGGTTAAATCAGACGGCTCTATTCTCATTTCAGAAGCCAATGCCAAAGGACTTGGAGTTGTTTCTTACCGCACATTTGATAAGGCAACAGCGAGCCAATTTACATATGTGATTGGGAAGTAAAAAATAGAAAAGGAAGAAAGATGATACATGAGATTAAACTTTCTCACCTATTCTTTGATGATGTTCAAAGTGGTAAAAAAAACTTTGAGCTTCGCAGAGATGATAGAAATTATCAAGTAGATGATGAATTATTGTTAAATGAAATAAAAGATGGCGTTTTAACTGGTCGGAAAATTCAAGTAAAGGTTATTTATAAATTGACTGGATATGTTGGATTAGAGCCCACTTATTGTATTTTAGGAATTGAAAGATAGGAGAGGATAAAATGAATAAGCTGATTGTAAATTTAGAAAATATCACAGTTGCCCTTCCAGAAGATAAAGTCATTATTGAAAAGGAAGAATATGATATGTTGAAAAAGAATGCTAACAAAGGGAAATATATGACGATGAATGAATTATTAGAATTACTTTCTGTCAGTCGCCCTTGGTTAATCGAAAATATTCTTTATCGTCCGTCTATTAAAAATGATATTGATATTGAAAAAAATCCAAATGGTTTTGTGAAATATCCTAATTCTCATGGTAGTAAATATCTTTTTCTTGCTTCTAAAACAAAAGAATATTTCGAGAAAAACTTCAGAGAAATTCTACTTGATACATGATATAATAGTCAGGACAAAGTCTTGATTATCACTTTTATTTTAGAAAGAGGTAAACATGGCTATTTCCTATAGACAACGCGGAAAAAAGAAATTATGGGATTATAGAATATTTGACAGTAAGAAGAAAGTAATTGCATCTAATTCTGGTTTTAGGACAAAAAAAGAAGCGGAACTTGAAGCACTTCATTTGGAAATAAAATTAAAAAATGGAGCTGTTATTGATAGGAATACTACTTTATACCAGTTATGGGAAAAGTGGATGACACTTCAGATTGAACCATTAAGAAAATCTGATTCAACTTTAAATAAGCATAAATTACGTGGTAAATTTATACAGAAATATTTCCAAGAGAAACCTGTTTTTGACATTAAAGCGAGTGAATATCAGGAATTCATAAATACTTATGCTAAAACTAATTGCCGAGATAATGTTAGTCGCTTAAATTCTGAGGTTAAAAAGGTTCTTATTTTTGCTAAACGTGATAAAATAAATGTTCATAACTTTGTCGAAGGAGTCATTTTATCTGGTCGCCCTTCGCCAAAGAAAAAACAAGATAGATATATTCATAGTTTAAAGGACTATGCTAGGTTAGCTCTCTATTTAGAAAATCATCTTGATTACAAGACATCTATTGTGCCTTATCAGTTATACATACAATTGAAAACTGGATTACGAACAGGAGAAATCGCTGGTCTATCTTGGGATTGTGTTCTGTGGGAGCAGCAAGCTATTAAAACTTATCGTCGTTATGATACTGTTAGGAGGAGATGGACAAAAGCCAAAACAGAAGAATCTGTTAGAGTTGTGCCAATAGATAAAAATGTCATTCAAGTGCTTAAAGAATTAAAAGAAAGTCAATTTAGAATGTTAAAATACTATGACTTAGAGAATCCAGATAATATGATTTTCTTTGATTTATTTAATGGAGTATCAAGCAATAATACAATTAACAAGTGGCTTAAAAATATTCTACAAGAATTGAATATTCAACCGTTGAACATGACAAGTACGGGTTTACGACACAGTTATTGTAGTTCTCTTTTAGCTATGGGAATTGATATTTGGGCTATTTCCAAACTAATGGGGCACAAGGATATAACAGAAATTACTGAAACTTATGGTCATCTAGTCAAAGAAAAAGCTGAAGAAGAAAACAATAAAGTTAGAAACCTTTTATTTCGATTAAATAAAAAGATATAAAGTTGACCAAAAGTTGACCAAAAACAAAAGAAACGCTGATAAATCAACGTTTCTCAAACTTAAGCAATACCGGCGGCCGGGGTCGAACCGGCACGTCCTTGCGGACACTGGATTTTGAGTTCAATTCCTACATTATTTGAAACTTAAATCCTTGATTTAACAATGTTTTAACGCTTTTAAATTTTATAAAATAGACCCTTTTTTCAAATTTTAGTAACTTTTAGGTAACTATTTTCCCCTTCTTACCATTTAGGATTCCTAATTGATAAATTTACAAAAAAATCCTTTTTGTAATGCATCATTATTCCCAGCATTTGAATAAAAAACTTGCTCATCTTCTGGAAACCACATTTTACCAGCTAGTTCCAAATAACCATAAGGTACTCTTTTTGTATAATCGCCTTT
>CAUVRF010000046.1:0-12031 GCA_963554245.1 uncultured Streptococcus sp. | reverse complement strand
TATTGGTCTCGCACCTTACGGAGCGAGACGGACTAATAGTCATATAATGAAAAAGCTCATCCAGATGATGACATCATGATGAGCTATGCAGCAAAGGGCTTTGTTGAAGGAGTCAAGGACGCTGGCGGAATTCCAATCATCCTACCGATTGGTGATCAAGAAATGGCTGCCTATTACATCAGTATCATTGATAAGCTCATCCTAACGGGTGGGCAAAATGTTGATCCAAAATTCTACGGTGAGCCTAAAACCATTGACAGTGATGACTACCATCTTCAAAGAGACCAGTTTGAATTAGCCCTTATCAGAGAAGCGATTAAACAGAAAAAACCAATTTTCTCTGTTTGCCGGGGTACTCAGCTTTTCAATGTCGCTATGGGAGGTACGCTTCACCAAGATATCGAGGATCATTGGCAGGACTGTTCAGCCGAATACACGACACAACGCCTCGTAACGGAACCCGATACCATTCTCCGAGAAATCTATGGAGAAATCTCTCATATCAACTCCTTCCACCACCAGAGTATTAAAGATCTAGCTCCCAATCTTCAGGTTGTAGCACATGATCCTAAAGATGGAATCATTGAGGCAGTGACAACTACGGATGGCTTTCCTTACCTTGGTGTACAATGGCATCCAGAATTTCTATTTGAAAATCGCCCCAAAGATAAAACTTTGTTTGACTATGTTGTTAACGAACTCTAGATTAGATCCGTCTTTTCACGGTAACTAAAGTAATCCGAGTGCGAGACAATCAGGTGGTCCAAGAAAACGATCCCCATCAGTTCGCAAGCTTCCTTCACTAGCTTAGTGACATGGTCGTCATTTCGACTAGGAGATACTGCACCAGATGGATGATTGTGAACGAGAATCACTGAGGTAGCCATATGCTTGAGGGCATAGTGAAGAATTTCCCGTGGTTCAGCGATGCTGCGTGTCGCAGATCCGATAAAAATAGTTTGCTGATGGATGATTTGATTTTGAGCATTGAGATAGAGCGCCACTAGGTGCTCTTGTTTTTTGTCGCCAAGTTCCTGTTGCATTTTCTTGGCTAGCTTTTGACTACTGAGAATACTTTCCATCTCAAGGGTTTCGTGCTTGTGAATGCGATGTCCCAGTTCAATCACCGCTTGTAATTCAATGGCCTTAATCCGTCCAATACCAGACAGACTCTGCAATTCCTGCAGGGTCATTTTCTTTAAATCAGTTAGACTGTTAAGATTATTCAAGACTTTTTGGGCAATTTCAAAGACATTTGCCTGACGCGTTCCCGTTCTGAGCAAAATAGCTAGTAATTCTTGATTGCTCAGCGCCTCTACTCCTTCTTTAACTAGTCTTTCTCTAGGCAAGAGTGAATCTTCTTGGAATGAAATACTGTACATAAAAATCCTCCTCACTTTATTATTCGTGAGAAGGATGAAAAATTAGATTTTTTTCTCAATTGGGGCTACACTAGCTAAGAGTTTTTTCAGACCGACTTCTTGGAAATTGATTTTCAATTCCTGAGTAGCGCCACTACCCGACACTTCAAGGACTGTTCCCTCTCCCCATTTCTTGTGAAATGCAATATCTCCAATAGACCAGTTTGTATCGCTTGAATCTTTTTTATTTCCGGCTGCAAACTTTCCAAATGGAAGACCACTTGACTGGATAGAACTTGGTGCGGCATTACGTTTTCGTTCTTGAAGGGCCTGAGCTAAGCTCATACCTTGACCAAAGGCCACGCCACCACTGCTATAAGAAGCTTTAAAACTGGTATTCGCTGGACGGGCCAAGCCCTGATACTCAAGCAGGTCAGAACTGATTTCATTGATAAAACGGGTCGGACGATTGTAGTTGGTACGCCCAAAAAGCAAGCGTGAGTTGGCATTGGTCAGATAGAGAATCTTTTCTGCGCGTGTGATACCGACATAGGCCAGACGGCGTTCTTCTTCTAATTCATCTGGATCCTCGGCCGCACGGCTAAGTGGAAAGACATTCTCTTCCATCCCAATGATAAAGACAACTGGGAACTCGAGTCCCTTAGCAGCGTGCAAGGTCATCAAGGTCACTTCTGATGTCTCCTGACTGCCTGAATCTGTGTCTGCAATCAAGGCAAGGTCATTCAAGAATCGACTGAGTTTGTCCAAACCAGTTTCTTCTTCCTGACTATCAGGATTGTCGTCAAAATTCTTGGTAACAGATAGGAACTCTTCGATATTTTCAACCCGCGCCTTGCTCTCCAAGGTCGCTTGGGCATTGAGAATATCGATATAACCAGTTTTTTCTAGAACAGCCTCCACCAGCTCGGTGATAGTTAATTGATCCAGTTGCTCCCGCAAATCCAGAATCATATTGGCAAAGTCCCAAATTGACTGTGCTGCTTTTCCTTTGATGCCAGACAACATGATATTGGCTGAAGCATCCAGCATAGACATGTCTTGCATATTCGCAAAGTCGCGAATTTTCTCAACGGTTCCTGAGCCAATTCCACGTTTTGGTTCGTTAATAATGCGCTCAAAACTGATATTGTCACTTAAATTAGCAATAAGATTAAGGTAGGCGATAATATCACGGATTTCCTTACGGCTGTAGAACTTGGTCCCGCCGACCATAGTATAAGGAATATTGGACTTTAGGAGGGCCTCCTCAATAGTACGAGACTGGGCGTTAGTCCGATAAAGAACTGCAAAATCCTTGTGGAGGAAGTTTTGACTACGACCAAGTTCATCTATGGTTTTGGCTACAAAAACAGCCTCATCTTGTTCGTCATTTGCACGATAGTAAATAATCTGCTCCCCATCCGCATTCTGAGTCCAGAGATTCTTAGGACGACGATTTTTATTGTTTTTGATGACGTCATTGGCGGCTTGGAGAATGGTTTTTGTTGAACGATAATTCTCCTCTAACAAAACAACCTTGGCGTTAGGATAATCTTTCTCAAAATCCAAGATATTCTGCATATCAGCCCCACGCCAACCGTAGATAGACTGGTCCGCATCACCGACCACGCAGATGTTTTTAAAGCGTGAAGCCAAGAGTTTGACCAATTGGTACTGGGCATGGTTGGTATCTTGGTATTCATCAACATGGATGTATTGGAACTTCTGCTGGTAGTAGGTCAAAACATCAGAATTCTGATCAAAGAGACGCAAAGTCAACATGATCAAATCATCAAAGTCAACGGATTCAGACTGACGAAGCTCCTTTTGATAGGCCGTATAACACTGGGCCACGATTTGCGTATACATATCACCAGCTTGAGCAGCATAAGCCACATCATCAATTAGGTCATTCTTAGCATTGGAAATGGTTCCCAAAATAGTCCGTTCATTCCATTTTTTAGGATCTAAGTTTAATTGCTTGAGAATGCGCTTCATGAGAGTTCGTTGCTCTCCTGGATCTACAATAGTGAAGTTCCGATTGTAGCCAATATGATCCGCATCGCGACGCAGGATACGAACACACATTGAGTGAAAGGTCGCAATCAGACAGTCCTGAGTAGCTGTATTAAGACCATAAGCACGCTCTTTCATCTCACGCGCAGCCTTGTTGGTAAAGGTAATGGCCAAGATATTCCAAGGATTGACCATCTTTTCATCAATCAAATAGGCGATTCTGTGAGTTAAAACTCGAGTCTTTCCAGAACCAGCTCCAGCCATGATCAATAATGGACCTTCTGTTGTTTGCACCGCCTCGGCTTGACGGTCATTCATTCCATTCAATAATGCGTTCATTTTCTCTTCCTTACTCTTGAAGTCAATATTTCTATTATATCAGAAATCAGGGAAAATATCTTTACCTAGACTGATTGCTTGTAGAAGACACCTCTCTCATCAGCTGAAGACAACTCCCATATCTAGACAAGAAAATGAGCTTGGATAGATTTTCCAAACTCATTTGAATTCAATTACAATATACTAGAACAAACCTAGAACGGTTCCATCGCTTTCAACATCCATATTGAGAGCTGCAGGTCGTTTTGGAAGTCCTGGCATGGTCATGACATCACCTGTTAAGGCAACGATGAAGCCTGCACCTAATTTTGGTACCAATTCACGAATGGTAATTTCAAAGTTTTCAGGTGCTCCAAGTGCATTCGGATTGTCTGAGAAACTATATTGTGTTTTAGCCATACAGATTGGCAATTTGTCCCAACCGTTTTGAACGATTTGAGCTATTTGTGTTTGAGCTTTCTTCTCAAAGTTTACTTTGCTACCACGGTAGATTTCAGTAACAATCTTTTCAATCTTTTCTTGGACAGAAAGGTCATTGTCATAAAGACGAGTGTAGTTGGCTGGATTTTCAGAGATTGTCTTGACAAGTGTTTCGGCAAGTGCTACACCACCTTCTGCTCCATCAGCCCATACGCTAGCTAACTCAACCGGAACATCAATGGAAGCACAGAGTTCTTTCAAAGCTGCGATTTCTGCTTCTGTATCAGATACAAATTCATTTATCGCAACAACTGCTGGAATACCAAACTTACGGATGTTCTCAACGTGGCGTTTCAAGTTAGCAAAACCTGAACGAACTGCTTCTACATTTTCCTCTGTCAAAGCATCCTTAGCCACACCACCATTCATCTTAAGGGCACGAAGGGTTGCGACGATGACAACAGCATCTGGAGATGTTGGCAAGTTTGGTGTCTTAATGTCAAGGAATTTCTCAGCACCAAGGTCCGCACCAAAACCAGCTTCAGTGACTGTATAATCAGCCAAGCGAAGGGCTGTGCTTGTTGCCAAAACAGAGTTACATCCATGAGCAATATTGGCAAATGGACCACCGTGTACAAAGGCAGGTGTACCATAAATTGTCTGAACCAAGTTTGGCTTAATAGCATCTTTCAAAATCAATGCTAAAGCTCCCTCAACCTGCAAATCACCAACAGAAACAGGTGTTCGGTCATAGCGATAGCCGATAACGATGTTAGCCAAACGGCGTTTCAAATCCTCGATGTCCGTAGCCAAGCAAAGAATCGCCATGATTTCAGAAGCAACTGTAATATCAAAACCATCCTCACGAGGAATACCGTTTAGAGGACCACCAAGTCCAACGGTCACATGACGAAGGGCACGGTCATTCAAGTCCACAACACGTTTCCAAAGAATACGACGTTGGTCGATTCCCAGCTCATTTCCTTGGTGTAAGTGGTTGTCAATCAAGGCAGAAAGAGCGTTGTTAGCAGTTGTAATGGCATGCATATCCCCAGTAAAGTGAAGGTTGATGTCCTCCATTGGCAACACTTGAGCATAACCACCACCGGCTGCACCGCCCTTAATCCCCATTACTGGGCCAAGAGACGGTTCGCGGATGGCAATCATGGTTTTCTTACCAATCTTGTTCAAGGCATCCGCAAGACCAATGGTAATGGTTGACTTTCCTTCACCCGCTGGTGTTGGATTGATGGCAGTAACCAAGATCAATTTTCCAACTGGATTGCTCTCAACTGCACGAATTTTATCAAAGCTGAGCTTAGCCTTGTACTTTCCATACAACTCCAAATCATCGTAAGAAATGCCAAGTTTCTCTACAACATCAACGATTGGCTTCAACTCAATACTCTGTGCGATTTCAATATCTGTTTTCATTCAAAACTCCTCTAGCCTCTAATATGATAATTCATTATAACACAAAACAAGATTTTTAACATCCATAAACTCTCTAAACGTTCGTAAATATCCTGAATTTCAAGATTTTTAGGGCTCTTTTAAAAATTTTATATGGCTTTATAGTTATAAACTATAGTGTAGCTTTGTTTTAGCAAAATTTTATCGCTTTCATTTTACTTACTGTTTATTTTTGTGTACAATAGTGCTATGAAAATTTTAGTCACATCGGGCGGTACCAGTGAAGCTATCGATAGTGTCCGCTCTATTACTAACCATTCTACAGGTCGCTTGGGGAAAATCATCACAGAAACCTTGCTTGCTGCGGGGCATGAAGTTTGTTTGATAACGACAAGACGAGCTCTGAAGCCAGAAGCTCATCCCAACCTAAGCATTCGAGAAATTGATAATACCAACGACCTTCTAGTTGTGATGCAAGAACTTGTTAAGGAATATCAGGTCTTAATCCACTCAATGGCTGTGTCTGACTACACTCCTGTTTATATGACGGGGCTTGAGGAGGTACAGGCTAGCCCTAATTTAGAAGAATTTTTAAGCAAGCAGAATCATCAAGCTAAGATTTCTTCAACTGATGAAGTTCAGGTCTTATTCCTGAAAAAAACACCCAAAATCATCTCTTTGGTCAAAGAATGGAACCCTGCCATTCATCTGATTGGTTTCAAACTATTGGTTGATGTCTCTGAGGATTATCTCATTGAGATTGCTAGAAAAAGTCTTATCAAGAACCAAGCAGACTTAATCATCGCAAATGACCTGACTCAAATTTCAGCAAACCAGCATCAAGCAATCTTTGTTGAGAAAGAGGAACTCCAAACCGTTCAAACCAAAGAGGAAATAGCAAACCTCCTCCTTGAAAAAATTCAAGCATACGATTTTTAGAAAGGAAAGCCATGGCAAATATTCTCATCGCAGTGACAGGTTCCATTGCCTCCTATAAATCAGCTGATCTAGTCAGTTCCTTGAAGAAACAGGGCCATCAGGTCACTGTCTTAATGACTGAGGCAGCGAGAGAGTTTATCCAACCGCTGACACTACAGGTCCTCTCTCAAAATCCTGTCCACCTTGATGTCATGCAGGAACCCGCTCCTGATCAAGTCAATCATATCGAACTAGGCAAAAGGACTGACCTTTTTATTGTAGCCCCAGCTACTGCTAATACCATAGCAAAGTTAGCCCATGGATTTGCGGACAACATGGTGACAAGTACAGCACTTGCCCTGCCAGACCACGTCAAAAAGTTAGTCGCGCCAGCCATGAATACAAAGATGTATGACCATCCGGCAACCCAGGCTAATCTAAAAACATTAGAGACCTATGGTTATCAGATCATCTCTCCAAAAGAATCTCTACTAGCCTGTGGCGATCACGGCAAAGGCGCCCTAGCTGACCTGAATACTATATTAGAAAGAATAAAGGAAACCCTCGATGAACAAACGCTCTAACATTGCCCCAATTGCTATCTTTTTTGCAGTTATGCTCGTTATCCACTTTTTGAGCTCTCTCCTATTTAATCTTTTCCCATTTCCAATTAAACCAACTATCGTTCATATTCCAGTAATCATTGCTAGTATCATTTACGGCCCACGAGTTGGTGTTACACTTGGTTTCTTGATGGGACTGCTAAGCTTAACGGTAAACACGATTACCATCCTTCCAACCAGCTACCTCTTCTCACCATTCGTACCGAACGGAAACATTTACTCTGCGATTATCGCTATTGTCCCTCGCATTTTGATCGGTCTGACACCTTACTTGGTCTATAAACTGATGAAAAATAAAACTGGGCTAATCCTAGCTGGTGCCCTTGGTTCCCTTACCAACACCGTCTTTGTCCTTGGTGGAATCTTCTTCCTTTTTGGAAATGTCTTCGATGGCAATATCCAAAAACTCCTAGCAACTGTTATCTCTACAAACTCAATCGCCGAATTGGTTATCTCAGCCATCTTGACTGTAATGATTGTCCCACGTCTCGAAACCTTGAAGAAATAAAAAAACAACTCCACTTTCGTC
Organism: uncultured Streptococcus sp.; assembly: GCA_963554245.1. Lineage (GTDB taxonomy): Bacteria > Bacillota > Bacilli > Lactobacillales > Streptococcaceae > Streptococcus. Next base: position 4,412 of record CAUVRF010000046.1, on the reverse strand, counting down.
CTGAAGGTGGAGTTTAGTAGTTAAAACATAAGAATTAAGTTCCCAGTATTCTTTACCACATTTAATCAAATATCCCTTAAAAATTACTAATGCTTCTTGACTTAACTGATTATTTATTGTACTATACTTGTGTATATACAGATAAATGGAGGTTCTTATGGATATACGGAAAAAAACGCAGTTTATGACTATGACTGCCCTACTCACTGCAATAGCGATTTTGATTCCAATCATTATGCCTTTTAAAATCGTTATCCCACCGGCTTCTTACACCTTGGGAAGTCATATCCCCATCTTTATCGCCATGTTTCTTTCGCCTTTGATGGCTGCTTTTGTGATTATTGCTTCTAGTCTCGGCTTCCTAATGGCAGGTTATCCCCCTGTTATTGTACTTCGTGCCTTCTCTCACATTGTTTTTGGTACTTTGGGGGCTTTGTACTTAAAGAAATTCCCTGAAACCTTGGATAAACCAAAGACATCTTGGATTTTTAACTTTGTTTTGGGTGTTGTTCATGCTATCGCTGAAGTAATAGCTTGTATCATCTTCTATGCTACTTCAGGGACAAATGTTGAAAATATGTTTTATGTTCTCTTTGTCCTAGTTGGTTTTGGCACAATCGTCCATAGTATGGTAGACTATACATTAGCACTAGCTGTCTATAAAGTGCTTCGAAAACGTCGCTAAAAGGAAAAACTATGACAACGGATCGCAAACAAGCTCTTCTCAAACTATTAAAAGAGGCGCCAAAAGCTCTCAATGGTCAAACCTTGGCTGAACACTTTCATGTTACGCGCCAAGTCATTGTACAGGATATCGCTATTCTCCGAGCAGATGGGGCTCCTATCCTATCCACCAATCGTGGTTATATCTACAAAGAAAATGATGCCAGTCCCTACGTCCACAAACTCTTTAAAGTGAAACATGAACTGGAAGAAATCGGGCAGGAACTTCTAGCCATTGTAGATAATGGCGGACGCGTTCAAAATATCTTAATCGATCATCCCGTTTATGGCGAAATTGAAACCCTACTCAAACTCACCTGCCGCCGAGATGTCCAGCACTTTCTGGAACAAGTCGAGAATTCAGACTTTAGACCCCTTTCTGAATTGACAGACGGCATCCATTACCACCTTGTTGAAGCCGAGACACAACAAGACCTCCACTATATCGAGGAGGCCTTGGATCAGTTAGGTTATTTAGTAAAAGACTAGAAAATTTCTTTTTCCCAGCCGTTCTCTGTGCGGTGGCGATAGAAGAATTCAGACTTGTCAGGTGCTTCCATCATTTCCATCAAAGGCAACATATCATAGGCCAGATCCAAGTTTGGAATCTGGTCTTTTTGCACCCAAGATACTTCTCCTTCATCTGAAGAGCGAAGGGTACCAGAGAACTCAGTCGCCTTATAACAAATGACAATATAGCGCCCACCTGTATCTAGTGGCCAATTTTTAATGCCGACCAGTTGGGGATTCTGAATGGTCAGGCCAGTTTCTTCGTATATTTCACGAATGACAGACTCGGCAAAGGCCTCGCCATTCTCAACATGGCCTCCAGGAAAGGCATAACCAGACCAGCGATTCTCTTCAGGAGACCGATATTGCATAACTACCTGCTTATTTTCAAGATCTTCAATCAGACAAATGTTTGTTAAAATCGTTAATTGGGAACGGGACATAAATTTACTCACTTTCTAATTTATTAAATTTTCAGACTTGGTACCAGAGCCATTAGCCTTTACTTTTTAAAATTATTTAGAATAGAATACCATCCGTTTTTCCTTTATAGGTTTTCCAAGGTCAAGCATCTTTTCTTGTCCATCAAAAGTAAAACCCATTTTTTGATAGAAAGCAATGGCACGCTTATTATCTTTCAATACCCATAAGAAAATTTCAGAAAAATGATCAAGAGCATTCAAAGCTGCTTTCACTAACTTTTGTGCGATACCTTTTCCATAATAGTCTTTTAAAATATATAAAGCCATAATTTCACCAGCTTGAATAGTCTCATCACGAAAGTTTCCATAACTGATAAAACCAACTACCTTCATGCCATCTATCGCAATCAATGTATTTTCTGGATACTTTTGACTAAAGAATCGACATCTTTCTAATGTTATTGTCTCCTGAAATTCTGCAGGCAAAAGGTCGTCATAAGCCTCTCTCCACGTTTGCCAGTGAACGAGGGATTTACCTTCTATCTCTTCAGGAGTTTTCATCTTTTTGATAGTAAGATTCATTTATTTTTCTCCTTTCTCTACCCCAACGCCTTCACTTCCAACATCATATCACGAATCTGGGCTGCGAGTTCAAAGTCAAGCACTTCGACGGCTTCTTGCATTTGCTTCTCCAGTTTTTTGACGAGTTCTTTGCGTTCTTGTTTATTGAGGCTATTGATATCGACTTCCTTATCCTCTTCCTTGGCAACTGCCTTGGTTACGGCGATTAGATCACGAATTTCTTTCTTAATGGTTTGTGGAACGATACCATGTTCTTCATTATAGGCCATCTGGATTTTCCGACGACGGGCCGTTTCATCGATGGCTTTTTGCATGGATTGAGTCATCGTGTCCGCATACATGATGACATGCCCTTCGCTATTACGGGCAGCACGACCAATGGTCTGGATGAGGCCACGTTCGTTACGAAGGAAACCTTCCTTATCAGCATCGAGAATAGCAACCAAACTTACCTCGGGAACGTCAATCCCTTCACGAAGGAGGTTAATTCCGACCAAGACATCAAAGACACCCAAGCGCAGGTCACGGATAATCTCTGTCCGTTCCAAGGTCTTGATATCCGAGTGCATGTACTTGACCTTGATGCCCATTTCTTTGAAGTAGTCCGTCAAGTCTTCTGCCATCTTCTTGGTCAAGGTAGTGATAAAGGTTCGTTCGTTCTTTTCAACACGGGCATTGATTTCACCTAGGAGGTCATCAATCTGTCCCATAGTTGGACGAACTTCCACTTCTGGGTCTAGAAGTCCTGTTGGACGAATGATTTGCTCAATCACTGTCTCGGTCTGTTCATTTTCATAGTCACCAGGTGTCGCTGAAACGTAAACAATCTGATGCACATGACTTTCAAACTCTTCCCGACGGAGAGGACGATTGTCCAAGGCAGACGGCAAACGGAAACCATAATTGACCAGCATTTCCTTACGCGAACGGTCTCCATTATACATGCCCTTGATTTGCCCCATGGTCATGTGACTTTCATCAATCATGATCAAGAAATCATCTGGGAAGAAGTCGAGAAGCGTATAAGGAGGCTCTCCTTCGCTACGACCATCCATGTGACGAGAGTAGTTCTCAACCCCATTTGTATAACCCATCTCACGCAGCATTTCGATATCATACTCTGTCCGCTGTTTCAAACGCTGGGCCTCCAGAAGTTTGCCTTCCTTTTCAAAGACAGCTAACTGCTCCTCCAACTCTGCCTGAATCTTGGCAATGGCAACTTCCATATGGTCGTCATTGGTCACAAAGTGAGTGGCAGGGAAAATCGCCAAATGATCGACTTCTCCCAATACCTGACCTGTCAGCGCCTCAACTTCTCGGATACGGTCAATCTCATCCCCGAAAAACTCTACTCGAAAAGCGTGTTCATCTCGGGAAGCTGGGAAAATCTCAACCACATCCCCGCGAACGCGAAATCTTCCCCGTTGGAAATCAATATCATTGCGTTCAAACTGAATATCTACCAAGTCATTGAGTAGTTTATCACGAGAAATCTCAAGACCTGGACGAAGACTAACAACACTATCAGAATATTCCTTTGGCGAACCCAAACCATAAATGCAAGAAACTGAAGCCACGACGATGACATCGTTACGCTCCAGAAGAGCCGAAGTCGCTGAGTGACGGAGCTTGTCAATCTCATCATTGACAGAGCTGTCCTTCTCAATATAGGTATCGCTCGAAGGGACATAAGCCTCGGGTTGGTAATAGTCATAGTAGGATACGAAATACTCAACTGCATTTTCAGGGAAAAATTCCTTAAATTCTCCATAGAGCTGACCAGCCAGAGTCTTATTGTGGGCAATGACCAAAGTTGGTTTATTGACTTTGGAAATGACCTGACTCATGGTATAGGTCTTCCCTGTACCCGTCGCCCCCATCAGAATCTGAGCCTTTTCTCCACCCTCGATATTGTCAACCAACTGCTCAATCGCTTGTGGTTGATCTCCTGAAGGTTCATATTTTGATACTAGTTTAAATGTATTATCTGTAATTCGATTTATCATGATTGCCTCATCTGCATTTTTCTATCCTTCTATTTTACCATAAATTTACTTTTCAGACTCTTCTCTAAGTTGATAAGAGCGAGTATTTCATGTTACATTTCCTTACATAAAATCCATAAAATTTGCCTTTTCATTCATTTTCTGATATAATGGGAAAATATTCGGAAAA
>CAUVRF010000045.1:0-12503 GCA_963554245.1 uncultured Streptococcus sp. | reverse complement strand
ATTTGGGCTTATAGCCCTGGTGCAAACCACCCGTTAGACAGGTGGTTATGATTTGAAGGATAACAGTCTGCAGATTGATGATTCCCGACTTGAAAAGAAAGAGGGATTGAAATTTGGTCTACAGTCTGAACAAACCAAGGAGCTTTTTAATGAAGCAACTCAAAAGAGGTTGCAGGACATGCAACAGCATCAAGAGGAACAGTTGATCACAGAAAGGGGCCAACTGTTTTCTGCTATACAGAGACCAGTGAAAAAATCTTCTGAAGAACAGTTGTTTCAGCCCAATGCTCAAAAAACAATTAAATTTCAAACAAATATAGGCCATGTAGAAAAAGGTGGTCTGAATGACTTTCTTCCAGAGATATTCTATGTGGTGTTGATTTTCTTGCTTTTTGGAGCAACGGCAGTAATGAGTTATCGTGTGATGGTAGAAGGGATGGACTAATTTTTTAACTAGTCTGTCTAACTAACTTAGAAAAGGATAAACCAGACATAGGAGGCGTGTAAAAGGTGGAGCAACATATCAATATTACCCTACGTTTGAGAGAAAGAGATGTGGATATTCGCATTCCACGGCGAATTGAAGTGCGCCGGCTGGTGCGAGAAGTGGATACGATTTTTAATCCAGGTATCAAGCGAAAAAAATATCAATTAAGAATTGTCAATAAAGGTTTGTTGATTGATGAAGGGAAACATCTGTCTGATTATCCTATGACGACAGGAGATTTAGTAGAAATTGAGGAGATATAGGTGGCTGAAGAAAAATTTGAATTTGGTGGACAGTTGTTTGTCTATGAAAAAAATGAAACAAACTGGGAATTAACACTCAAACGTTCAGATGTTGCGAGTCAAGATTTACGGGAACTCTTACTATTAGATTTGCATCATCCATTCTTTTTGGAGCAATCGATGGTATCTGATGAGGATAGTGTCACCTTCTCCTATCAAGTCGAAGCTCATGGACTGACTTATGAGGAAATAAAGGAACGTACCATTTCGGAAAGAATCCGTTTGGCCCTAAACGTTTTTCGTCTAGAGGGCGCTTTGGAGTTACCTGTGACTTTCCTTTTGCACCCAGTAAATCTCTTTATTACCAAGGATGCTCAGGCTAAGATTGCTTATCGTGGAATTCCTGGTCTGATGGTTCCTCAATCCATATCCTCAGAAGATTTCTTACGCCAGGCTAAATGTTTTACAGTAACACTATTTAGCGATTTGGATTTCATGGATCTTTATAATGGTTCCTTGGAATTAGAGACCTTGCCAGACTTCTTAAATGATCTATGTCAGGCAGGTGATATAGAGGCTGCAGTAGCTGTTTTGGAGAAGTACTACACGGAGAAGGCTGCGAAAGAACGGGCAGATTTGGTCTTGGTTCCAAGTAGACGCCATCGTGTCTTTAAACTGGCAACGATTTGGTTAACAGCCAGCGTTGTCTTGCTAATCGTTCCACTTATCTATCTGATTTTTGTGCAAAATCCTTTCAAAGAAAAGATGTTGCAGGCAGATACTGCCTTTATTAAAGTGGATTATAGTGGTGTTATTACAGAATTAGAGAGAATTGATCCAGCTAGCTTGCCGAATACGCAAAAGTATGAGTTGGCTTACTCTTATATTCAGGGATTGGAATTTTCTTCTGAACAAAAGAAAGTCATCTTGAACAACGTAACACTCAAGTCAGATGAGCTTTATTTGACTTACTGGATCCAGGTTGGGCGCAATCGCTTTGAAGAGGCTCTTGATATTGCGAAACGGATTAACGACAGTGACTTGATTCTCTATGCTTTGACTCAGGAAATCAAGCAGGTTCGAGAAGATGGTAACTTGTCAGGGAAAGACCGTGAAAGTAAGTTGAATACTTTGGAAAGCGAGTATAAGAAATACTGGGATAGTCGAAGTGAGCTACTAACGAGTGAATCAAGCTCCAATGCTTCTACAACTCCTAACCCTCAAGACAAGGCTTCTGAAAGCAAACCGTCATCTGAGAAGAAACCTGTTCCAAGTAGCTCCTCTAGCAATTAAAGTAGACCAAGGAGAGAAATTATGAAAAAACAAATCATTTTCTACAGCCAAGGTCTACGTTATGAAGTAGAACTGAGTGCAGATAAGACGGTCTTGATCGGGGCGACTGAAAAGGCCCAAGTCTACCTTTCTCAACAGGAAAGACCGATTCAGCTCAAGGTCGATGGTGACGAGGTCTTTTATCAGTACGACGATGAAGCAGGACTCTTGAAAGATGGTCTGCGTTTGGGTGAGGTCGTCTTTTATCTCCGAGAAGGGGAGCCAAGGGTTTATGACCTTTTGGATTTATCAGAGTTTCAGATTGGCTCTCAAAGAGGTGCATTGATCACACTAGATGGAGATGTTGAACTCTTACTCCAAAAATCCCAAAATCAATGGAAGCTAACTCGACTAAAAGGCGCATTTTATCGAAACAATCATCTGGAACAAATGGACCAGCAATTGATTGGTTTTGGAGATGAGTTGAGTCTAGGGGCGGTGACGATCAAGTTCTATCCTGATGAAGTATGGGTCCAGGGTCCTGCCCAAGTTGGGCCACAACTGACTCTGAGAGAACCATCTCGATATGGTTTTTATGAAGATTATCCAGATTATCATCGTTCTCCACGGATCATCTATCGTGGTAGCGAGGATAAAATCTTGATCAATCCCCCAGGCCAGGAGCCAGTTAAACCAAGCGATGAACTGTTAAAGCTGATCATTCCTCCTTTGATAATGGTCGGGGTAACCGTCTTGATCACCTTGATTCAACCTCGAGGGATCTATATTCTTGCGACAGTAGGGATGTCCATAACCACAATGATTTTTTCTATCCGTGGTTTTATCAAAAATCGTAAAAAGTACAAGGCTGATAAAAAGGAACGGATCGATCTCTATCGTCTTTACCTGAAAGATAAGGTCAAGGAATTGACTCGTCTGGAGCGGGAACAAAAAGAAGGGATGCACTATCATTTTCCAACTATTTTAGAGTTGACGGACTTGGTTGAGAGTTACAATCACCGGATTTACGAAAAAACTCCCTTACATTTTGACTTCTTATACTATCGTTTGGGACTCGGGAAAATACCGACTAGCTATGACTTGAAATATGGTCAACAGGAGCGCAGTGGTAAGAAGGATGCTCTGGAAGAAGAGGGTTACGCTCTCTATAGTCGTCACAAAAAAATTCCAGATATGCCGATTCCGGCAAACCTTAGCCATGGACCGGTTGGTTATATTGGACCTAGAAATCTCGTCCTAGAACAACTGCAGCTTTTGGTGATGCAGTTAGCTACTTTTCATTCTTATCATGATGTGCAGTTTATTACGATCTTGCCTGAAGAGGAAAAAGAACAATGGTCTTGGATGCGTTGGCTTCCTCATGCCAAACTGCAAGAACTCAATGTCCGTGGTTTTGTCTATAATCAACGGACAAGAGACCAGGTTCTCAATAGCTTGAACCAAATCTTGAAACTACGTCGTAGCCAAAAGGAAGAAGCATCCCACAAGGAGAGCACCCTCTTCCATCCTCATTACGTGGTTCTAGTAACCGATGAGAAGCTGATTTTGGACCATATTATCATGGAATTCTTTACCGAAGATCCAACGGAATTAGGCTGTTCTCTCATCTTTGTAGAGGATGTCATGAGTTCCTTGTCTGAGAACATCCAGACAGTGATCAATATCAAGGACCGTAATACAGGCCAACTGGTCATGGAAGAAGGAGTTTTGAAAGAGACGGACTTCCGTTTGGATCATTTCCCAACAGATTATGACAAGGAGCGGATCGCCCGTACCTTGGCTCCGCTCAATCACCTCCAAAATCTTAAGAGTTCGATCCCAGATTCTGTGACCTTTATGGAAATGTATGGGGCGGAGACCTTTGAGGATTTGCAAGTACCGAGCCGTTGGAAAAAGAACGCACCTTACAAGAGTTTGGCTGTGCCAATTGGTCTGCGTGGTCAGGATGACCTGGTTCAGCTCAATCTGCATGAAAAAGCCCATGGACCTCATGGATTGATCGCAGGGACGACTGGTTCAGGGAAGTCAGAAACCATCCAATCCTATATCCTATCCCTCGCTGTTAACTTCCACCCTCATGATGTGGCTTTCTTGTTGATTGACTATAAGGGTGGTGGGATGGCCAATCTCTTTAAAAACCTTCCCCATCTCTTGGGGACGATTACCAACTTGGATGGTGCCCAATCTATGCGGGCTCTGGCTTCGATCAATGCGGAGATCCATCGTCGTGAACGACTCTTTGGAGAGTTCGAAGTCAACCATATCAATCAATACCAGAAGAAATTTAAAAACGGAGAAGCGACAGAACCGCTCCCTCACCTCTTTCTCATCTCAGATGAGTTCGCAGAGCTCAAGGTCAACCAGCCAGACTTTATCAAGGAGCTGGTATCCATCGCGCGTGTCGGACGTTCCCTCGGGGTCCACTTGATCCTAGCTACTCAGAAACCATCTGGTGTGGTGGATGACCAGATCTGGTCTAACTCACGCTTCAAGATCGCCCTTAAGGTGGCAGACCGTTCGGACTCCAATGAAATGCTTCATACACCGGACGCGGCCGAGATCACCCAGACAGGACGTGCCTATCTACAGGTTGGAAATAACGAAGTTTATGAACTCTTCCAGTCAGCCTGGTCAGGGGCAGATTATCAGCCGGACAAGGACGATATGGGGATCGAAGATCATACCATCTACCTAATCAATGAATTGGGCCAATATGAGATCTTGAATGAAGACCTATCAGGCTTAGAAGATGTGGATGAGATCAAGGAAGTTCCGACAGAGTTGGATGCGATAGTGCACCATATCCAGCTCTTGTGTGAAGAACAAGAGATTCCTCCAGTACCACAGCCATGGTTGCCACCGCTCAAAGAGCGAATCGCACTAGACGAACTGGAAGAAGTGCAACCAGCAGTAGCCTGGGCACAAGAGAAACCACTCTCAGTTCTACTTGGAATGGCAGATATCCCGCAGGCCCAGAAGCAGGAAGCTGTCTCTATCAATCTCTCCAAGGATGGTCATATCCTCCTTTACGGAAGTCCGGGTACAGGAAAGACCACCTTCCTTCAGACTGCTGGTATGGACTTGGCTCGTAAATTCAGTCCCAAGGCCCTTACCATGTACTTGATGGACTTTGGAACCAATGGTTTGGCTCCATTGTCCAAGCTTCCACAGGTGGCGGATACCATGCTTTTGGACCAAACGGAGAAGATCTCTAAATTTGTACGAATCATGGAGCGAGAACTCAACCGCCGTAAGAAACTCCTTGCGGACTATGGTGTTGGGACCTTAGACCTCTATCGTCAGGCTAGTGGTCAGGAAGAGCCGGCTATTGTTATCCTCTTAGTGTACCGCACTAGGCTTCAAGCCAAGCGTGATAGAGAAGCTGGTGTGGTATACAGTATCAGAAAGTCTTTTTCGTGCCTTGACGATTTTTCCAAGCTTGGTAACGGGTATCAATCAAGAGTTGGGTTAAGCGTCCCATGGTTTCTCTTTCTTCGGGAGTGAGGGATTGGGCTTGGACAAAGAGATGATGAATGTGTTCAATGACCTTGAAGGAAGAAAGGTCGTTGATAGAAGAGATGCCTGCATCTAGAATGATTCCAAAAAAGAGGTCAAAGTAGAGCTGCAGTTCTTCGTCAGGAACTGTTTCAACCCATTCCTTGAAAGTAGTGTCGACTTGTTGGCTGTCACTATTAGTTTCGTCTAGTTGGACAAAGTGTTTGTCTTCAACCTGCCAACTAAAGGTATCGTGCTGGGCGATACCACCCAAGGCAGTGCTTCGAACAACAATTTTTTTATCCGGAATTTCCAGCATCATCCCGATGATAGAACCTTGTGGGATAAACACTTTCGTTCTTTCCATCATGTTTTGATAGCCAGGTGTTTCGGTTAGTTCCTTGTGAAGCCCAGGGGCATCAAAAGTATAGACAGCGACAATGTTTTTCTGCAAGTTTGGATCAAGTTGACTGGCAGCATAGACAGCTAGATTACCCCCTTTTGAGTGTCCTGCTAGAATAACCTTTTGGTTAGGATGTTGGGAAAAAAAGTCCTCTAAATACTGGAGGGCATGTTTTTGAGCTGGGATTTCCTTCATATAGGTCATATGGAAATCTTCTTTCCAACCGATGATGCTATCATCCGTTCCGCGAAAAACAAGCAAATAAGTATCGAGACTGATACGATAAGTCATGGCTGCAAACTGTTTTTGCAATTCAGGATCAATATCGTTAATAAAGTCTGAGAGCTTGCAATTTTTAAAGCGTTTGTGTTGAGCGAGTTGATCCAACAACTGGAGACGGTTTTTATTGGTCAACATCGTCGTGTCTCTAGGGATTTGAGGTGCAAGATCTATGAGGCGCTTTGGTTCTTGGGTAACTACATCATCAAAAGGAAGATAGGTTAATTCAGTCAGGGCAAGAATATCTAACTCATTCACGGGGAGGTCATAAAAGGAATCGTATGCTACGTCATTTAAGTAGTCAAAAATATTGGCCATAAAAGCTCCTTTCTCAATGTTTATATTACCACATTTACCTAGAATTAGCTAGTAGGCTTGTTCGAATGACCTAGTAGGGTTTGATTGAAATACATAGAAGATAGATTGCTCCTATTTCAAACCTCTAAACGAGCTTACTTGTATGTTTTTGCTATCAATCCCATTTTCCTTTAAAAAGTTCTTCATCTCATTTACATCATCAGGCTGACCTGTGATGAGATAACTAGCTTGATTGCCGTATTCATCAATAGCACGTTTTAAAAATTCTTGACTTTGAGAAAGTTCCTCGCTAGTTTTATAAGTAAAATTCGGTGTTTTTTGAGCCAGTTCTTTCATCTCATTATCGAAAATAGTAACTCCTTTGTCAAAATGGTTGAGAATAATCGGACATTTACCAGCCCATTCTTTGATAAGGGGGCGTAGAGTAGAAATACCAACATCAGATGCAAAGCAAACTAGTGGCTTATTCGTATCTTTAACAGTCAAAGAGGAATCCAGCCAACTCATCTCAATCTCACTGCCAGCCGGTAAATGTGTCAAGGTGTTCTTAAAGTTGCTACCACTATTATGAGTCAAAATGAGAATCTCATCTTCATCAGGTGTGGAGGCAATAGTTAGCCATCGACTGGTTTGCTCTCCCTTAGCTTCGTTTTTATTAGTAGTAGAAGAAGTATCAGGGAGTGTAAACTTGGCATAAGCCCCTGCTTTCCATGTCATATTAGTAGGTTTCGTCAAATGTATTAAGTAAAGGTCCCCATTGAAATTTTCAATGGATTTTAAAGACAAAGCTTGACTACGTCCAAGATAGGTTATTACACCCCAAGAAATAAGGCATATAGCCACCAGAATAGATATAATAATTATCAACATTTTTTTACCTCTTTTCATTATTTTTCTCATTTCCAAAATTTAAAAGATAGCCAAGTAGCCAGTGCGATAACAGGAATAAAGCCAATCAGTTTGATAAGCAAATCAGTATTAGGTAGGCTGTAAATATAAATCATGGTAGTCAATGCCGCCAACCAAATACCCGCAATTTTTAAAATAACAGGTAAGCCGGCAATCATACATAACCCTATAGCCAGCAAAATCATACCTCCAGTCGCAAAGGACATAAAATCAGGGTTTGATAAATCAACCTGTTGTAGTGTAGCTCCCCAAATAATGATCAAAATACCAATAATGGCAAGAGAAATTCCTGTAATACCTAATCCATTCATTTTTTTAACTCCTTGTTTGTCCATGATAAAATCTCCTTTATTATATTATTGAATGAATAAAATATTAGTTCATTCATATATTTTCAAAAAATAAAAAAATCAATTCTTCTTATAAAAATTTTGTCCTTTCTATGTAAATAATATCAAATATAGCATATCCATTTAATCTATAATCTGTTCTATCTCACCTATAAGAATAAAATGAGGTTCCCAGCCACCATGTCCGTCAGTATAGATATCTGGATACAATTCATAGTAATCCCTTATTTCCTGTACAAAACTCTCCTTGTCAAACTGTTGCTTACAAAGCTTTTTACATAAAAAAGTCTGTTTTGCCTCTTTAAATCCCATTGTCTTACCTATAGGAATTGCCATAAGTCCGGCATTTTCTATTTTATTTTCATTTCTTCCTGAATGACTTCCAAGGTATGCAAGTGCCTTTTTATATTTTGGATCAAAAAAGCTTACAGTAAAGTATTCACTATCATCAATAAACTCAGCTGTATATCTTGACGGATGTATATATAGGGTTACAGTCGCCTTACTTTTTCCCGGTGCTCCCCAAATATTTCCAAGGCTACTCCATGACACGAGGCAGGCATTGAACTTTTCCCTGTTGCCTACCGTTATTGCCGCCCATTCACTGTCAAAAATGTCAAACGGTTTGTACTCTTTTTTTCTAAATTCCATGTTCATTCCTCTTTCTCCAATTCACCTATAATTAAATTATATTTGTTATTTAAGAACTCCTTTAATGAAGTTGGTCGCAAGTATTTCAACAGTTTTGCCAATATCTGGAAAATCTTTTTCCGTGATATGCATATCCATATAGTAAAACAGATTATAAACCTGTAAAATATCTTGAATCTTTTCTGGCGAGTACCCTTCAGACTGCATACGATTTGTAAAAGTTTTAACTAGAAACTGATGAAAAGGATTTGCGACTTTGCCTTCTTCCGAGGAATAGTAGCTGTGTAACTCATCTGCGATGGCAGGATTGTACCATTCTGCAAGGATTTTATTGGAAGAAACGAGAGTTCTGGACTGAGCAAATAGTTGACCAATGAGGTCGATCATGTCAATTTCCCAATCCAGTTCTTCGATCATAGCTTGGCGAACGCGGTTGTTTTCATCTATATAGATGTCTAGAAAAATGGCTTCTTTACTCTCGTAATAGTTATAAAAAGAACCAACTGCAACACCAGCTTGCCTAGCAATTTCTGAAATACCTGTTGCCTTGTAACCTTTTTTCGAAAAAACTTCATAGGCTGCTGTCCTTAAAGATTGTTTTTTGTCCAATAGGATTTAACCTCCTTTATTTTATGAATGAATAAATTTATTTGTTCATTCATATTCTAACAAATCATGGCTAGCTTGTCAATAAGAAGGCTAGATCTATTAAATAAGTTAAAGAAACGCTAACTAAATGAGCACAAAAAGGAAAATATAGGATAAGGCTGGAACTATAATTAAAAATAAGGTATGATATCAGTGGGAATGTTCTCTATTTATCATCTGTTTTCTGATTTGGATTTGGGAAATAGGCTGCTAAACAGTATGAGATACTGATCCGTAAATCTGATATGAAGGGTTTTGATACTTTGAGTAATAACAAAGGAGGAGCGCATGCACAAGATTTTACTAGTAGAAGATGACCAAGTTATTCGACAACAAGTTGGGAAACTGCTCTCTGAGTGGGGCTTTGAGGTCGTTTTGGTAGAAGATTTTATGGAAGTATTGAGCCTTTTTGTTCAGTCAGAACCTCATTTGGTCCTCATGGATATTGGTTTGCCACTCTTTAATGGTTATCACTGGTGTCAGGAGATTCGCAAGATTTCCAAGGTGCCCATCATGTTTCTGTCTTCGAGAGACCAGGCGATGGATATTGTCATGGCGATCAATATGGGGGCAGATGACTTTGTGACCAAGCCTTTTGACCAGCAGGTGCTCCTTGCCAAGGTTCAAGGCTTGTTGCGCCGTTCCTATGAGTTTGGGCGGGATGAAAGTTTGCTAGAGTATGCAGGTGTGATTCTCAATACCAAGTCTATGGACCTGCACTATCAGGGGGAAGTCCTGAGCTTAACCAAGAATGAATTTCAAATTTTGCGGGTCTTGTTTGAACATGCTGGCAATATCGTAGCGCGTGATGACTTGATGAGAGAACTCTGGAATAGCGACTTTTTCATCGATGACAATACCTTGTCTGTCAATGTTGCTCGCCTGCGTAAAAAGTTGGAGGAGCAAGGTTTAGCAGGGTTTATCGAAACCAAGAAAGGGATAGGATACGGACTGAAACATGCTTGATTGGAAATCATTTTTTCTAGCCTATCTGCGTTCTCGCAGTCGCGTTTTTACCTATATTTTTTCATTAGGCTTTCTCGTCCTTCTCTTTCAGTTTTTATTTGCTAGTCTAGGAACTTATTTTCTTTATTTCTTTCTGCTCAGTAGTTTTTTGACCTTTTTATTTTTGGCTTGGGATATTTTTGCAGAAGCTCAGGTTTACCGGCAGGAAGTACTCTATGCTGAGAGAGACCCCAAGTCTCCTCTGGAATGTGCGCTAGCAGAAAAGCTCGAAGAGCGTGAGTCTGAATTGTATCAAAAGAAGTCTGAAGCGCAGAGCAAGTTGACGGATTTGCTTGACTACTACACCTTGTGGGTTCACCAAATCAAGACCCCCATTGCAGCTAGTCGGCTTCTAGTGGCAGAAGTTTCTGATCGGGAGGTCAAGCAGCAACTGGAACAGGAAATCTTTAAGATTGACTCCTATACCAATCTGGTGTTGCAGTATCTTCGTTTGGAAAGCTTCCACGATGACTTGGTATTTGAAAAGGTTCAAGTGGATGACTTAGTTAAGGAAGTGGTTCGTAAGTATGCTCTTTTCTTTATCCAAAAGGGACTGACGGTCAATCTACATGACCTTGACAAAATCATCGTGACCGATAAGAAGTGGCTGTTGGTTGTCATTGAACAAATTCTCTCAAACAGCCTCAAATACACCAAGAAAGGTGGACTAGAGATTTATATGGAAGGCCAGGAGCTCTGTATCAAGGATACGGGAATCGGGATTAAAAACAGTGATGTGCTCCGAGTCTTTGAACGTGGCTTTTCAGGATATAATGGTCGCCTAACCCAGCAGTCATCTGGACTTGGACTTTACCTATCTAAGAAAATTTCTGAAGAACTGGGTCACCAGATTCGTATCGAGTCTGAGGTCGGAAAAGGAACGATAGTGCGGATTCAGTTTGCTCAAGTGAACTTAGTCCTTGAGTGAGAAGAGTAGATAAGAGCCCAGGATAAGACAACTGGGCTTTTCTATCTTTAACTGTGTATCCTAGTAAATTATTTTACCTACTATAAACAACTCTCTGAGGGATATGAAGACCACAAACGAACAGGTAGGTCTAGATCAAAAGCAGATTAAGCAAACCATTAACAAGCAAATCTTGACAGTTTTCTTCCTTCCTGTAATTTTTGCATTTCTCCATTGGCCTTTGCTTATTATATGCTTAGTTTAGTTCTCAAGGTCATTGAAGTAGTCGCTGATACCATGAGGTTGACGATAACTTTCTCTATCTTTTAAATGAATTGATTTCTTCAGAGAAAAACTGTAAAATTTTTGATATAATGCTAAGGATGGACTGACGGATATTTAAAGGATAATTTTCAAAAGAATAACAGGTGAGAATTAAAAATATGTAAGATTGGACAGAAGTCTCTCTACCATCATCCATGCAGAAACAAGATTATATGAAATAAAAGGAGTAACCAATGACCGGAAACTATTCAACACGTGAATACCGTGAGAAATTATATGATGATCTTCATGTTCGATTAAGAGATACAGTGATTTTGATGTGTGCGATTTTTATTGCCTCTATCGGCCTAAATATGAATTCAACAGCTGTCATTATTGGAGCCATGCTGATTTCCCCTCTTATGACATCGATTGTTGGACTCGGATTTGGTTTAGCTATTTTTGATACGCGTTTAATCAAACAATCTCTAGAGGTTTTATTTACTCAAGTATTGGTTAGCTTGCTTGTCTCGGCTCTGTATTTCTGGATTTCTCCCTTATCTTATGAAAGTAGCGAGTTGATTGCACGAACCTCTCCAACCATTTGGGATGTTCTCATTGCTATTGCTGGTGGGATAGCAGGTGTCATTGGTTCAAGGAAAAAAGAAGCAAACAATATCGTACCAGGAGTAGCCATTGCAACAGCTCTGATGCCACCTATCTGTACTGCAGGCTATGGTTTAGCTAATGGAAATGTACGATTTTTATTTGGGGCTCTCTATCTTTTCTTGATCAATTGTGTCTTTATCATGCTAGCTAACATTGTTGGAACAAGAATTTTGATGAGGAAATCTCCCTTAAGTTCATTTAAAGAGCTAAACATTAAAATGAAAATTGGCTTGACATCCTTGATTGTATTATTGGTTCTTCCAGCCAGTTATTCAGCAGTCACTCTGTCGATAGAACAAGCGCGAAAAGAAGGAATCAAACAGTTTGTAGGAAAAGAGTTCGCCAATCACACGGTCATTAATCAAGTCTACAAGTCAAGGAACAATGAATTGGTCTTGACGGTTGTTGGAGATCCGATTTCAGACGAAGAATTAGAAACGCTCCATCAAAAACAAGCCTCTTACGGTATTCAATCTGTTCAATTAAAAGTCAATCAAGTTCATAATTCGACAAAATTAGACAGTGATACGACCAAGGAATTTTATGAAACCATTAACAAGTATATCGATCAAAAACTCTCTGA
>CAUVRF010000044.1:0-12671 GCA_963554245.1 uncultured Streptococcus sp. | reverse complement strand
CGAAAAACTCATGCACTTTTCTGGCATCCAATTTTTGCGTTTGCACTCGATCTGCAACACCCAGACGTTGGGCATTTTCTTGGATCAAGTTCAACTTATGGTCATACAAGTCCAGAGCAGTTACCTGACCTGTCGTGAGATAAGAGGCTATATGGGCTGTTTTCCCACCCGGAGCCGCACAGGCATCTAGAACCTGCTCATCACCTTGCAGATCAAGAGTGGGAGCAACCAATTGACTGGACTCATCCTGGATGGTAATAGCACCGTCTGAAAACAAATCATGTCCCACAAAGTGTCCCTGCTCCTTGACCAAACCAGAAGCGGCTAAAGGTGAATCGCTCGCCTCTAACAAAGCTTTGATTTCCTCTTTTCGGCTTAAGTCAGTCACACGAATACTGGCCTTATTTCGCACTAATAGGCTTTCAAAGATGGCTTGGGCTCGCTCTTCACCGTATTCTTCCTTGAGCTTAGATACTAACCAAACTGGGAGAGAATAGGCAATGGAATCACGCTTGTTTTTGCGTTTGATAGTTGCAATATCTGGCCAGCCTTCACGCAAGATACGTCGTAAGATAGCATTGACCAATTTTTCACTGCCTTTTTTACGAGCCTTTGCCAGTTCTACCGCTTCATTGACTACAGCGTGATTAGGAATCTTGTCTAGGTACTGGAGTTGGTAGGCGCTCATAAGGAGTAGGATATAGAGCCAGCTATCTAGCTTGTCTCGGTCTTCTATAAAGTGGGACAGATACCATTCTAAGGTGAGTTTGCGGGCTACCGTTCCGTAGACAATCTCTGTCACCAAGCCCTTGTCCGCTCTAGAAAGTTGACTCTCCTTGAGGTATTTGTTTAAAGCAATATTGGAGTATGCTTGGTTAACCAAAACATCCTCTAGCACTGCTAGAGCTAGACTTCTAGCCGTTTCTACTTTAGTCACCAAATCGTTCTCCTACAGTCAATGTCCGTCCAACTCCGTTGAGGAAGGAAGAAATATCCATCTTAGGCTTGCCAGCTGGCTGCACTTGCTTGAGAGACAGAGCTCCTTCAGCCGTTGCGACGATCAATTCCTTTTTGCCAATAGAGAGGATTTCACCTGGAACTCCCTGACCTTCTACTGGCAGGGCTTCATAAATCTTAAAGCGGTCTCCCTTGAGAAAAGTGTGGGCAACAGGCCATGGATTCATCCCTCTGATTTGGTTAAAGAGTTGACGATTGGTTTTAGTCCAATCCAGTTTCTCTTCTTCTGGCTTGATATTGGGCGAGAAGGTAACCTGGCTTGGGTCCTGCGGTTCTGGTTGAATCTCGCCAGCAATGTATGCAGGCAAAGTATCCAAAAGCAAATCACGACCAACGATCGCCAATTTTTCAAACAAGGTACCAACATTGTCCTCATCTGTGATGGGAATACTGCGACGGGAAATCATATCTCCTGCATCCATTTCTTTAACCATTTCCATAATGGTCACACCAGCTTCCTCATCTCCTTGAATCAAGGCATAATGAATGGGAGCGCCACCACGGTGTTTGGGAAGGAGGGAGGCGTGAACGTTAACCGCAAAGTCCATGCTATCAAGAAGTTTACTTGGGAGAAATTGCCCAAAAGCAGCGGTCACAATCCCATCCGCTCCTAGATTCATAATAGCTTCTAGCTCTGGGCTTCTAGATAATTTTTCTGGTTGGTAGATAGGAAGACCTGCTTCTTTGGCAGCCTGCTTGACTGGGGTTTCTTGGATCACTTTTTTACGGCCGACAGCACGGTCTGGCTGGGTCACAACAGCTAGAATCTCGTAACGATCATCTGATAACAAACCCTTCAAAACTGTCGCTGAAAAATCAGGTGTTCCCATAAAGATTAGTTTTGTCATTTCTTCTCCTTCTTATAAAAACTGCTGCGGTTCGTGG
The DNA here is from genome assembly GCA_963554245.1 of uncultured Streptococcus sp. Taxonomy (GTDB): domain Bacteria; phylum Bacillota; class Bacilli; order Lactobacillales; family Streptococcaceae; genus Streptococcus. The sequence goes on along the minus strand of CAUVRF010000044.1, from coordinate 10,769 downwards.
TCAATGCTGAGACGAAGCTCGCTATTTTCACGTTCTTGAGTCAAGGCCAAGACCTGATTGAGGGTTGGACCCAGCTCATCTTCTAAACGGTATTTAATCAAAATCTGGTAATGATAAAGGTTGTGGGTACGGGCAATGGGTTTTGGTGTCGGTCCAAGGATTTTACTAGTTTCCGATAAACCTGATCGCAAAATTCCCATAACTTCATAGGCACGTTTGACAACCTCTTCTTCTTTCTTGTGAGAGAGGGTAATCCCAATAGTGAAATAATAAGGTGGGTAGCCAAGTTGGCGTCTGATACTCATTTCATAAGTGTAAAAGCCTTCGTAGTCTTGGTCTTTGGCAAATCGAATGGCATAGTGCTCAGGATTGTATGACTGAATCAAGACCTGACCTGCTTTTTCAGCACGCCCTGCCCGACCAGCCACCTGAGTTAAGAGTTGGAATGTTCTCTCAGAAGAACGGAAATCAGGCAGATTCAAGGCCGTATCTGCATTAAGAACTCCGACCAGAGTCACATTTGGAAAATCCAAGCCCTTGGCAATCATCTGAGTTCCCAACAAGATATCTGCTTCCCCTCGGCCAAACTGGTCAAGCAGCGCTTGGTGACTGCCTTTCTTACGGGTCGTATCCACATCCATCCGCAGAATGCGTGCCTGAGGAAAGAGCTCTGCTAGTTCATCGTAGGCTTTCTGAGTCCCTGTCCCGTAGTAGCGAATACTGCGGCTTTGACAGTTGGGACAGACATGAGGAATCCCCTTCGAAAAGCCACAGTAATGGCAGTTCATGGTCTTGGTATCCATGTGGAGAGTCAGAGAAATATCACAGTTGGGACAAGTGTCCACAGTCCCACACTCCCTACACATAACAAAGCTAGAATAACCCCGACGGTTGAGCATGAGGACTACCTGTTCTTTTTTATCCAGACGGTCTTGGATGGCCTCTAGCAAAGGGGGCGTAAAGTTTGATGTCTCATTCTGCCCGATATAGTCACGAAAGTCAATCACTTGAACCTCAGGAATCGTGGCTAAAGGATTGGCCCGTTGGGTTAGTCGCAAGTGTTGATAGACACCTTTTCCAGCACGCGCACGGCTCTCTAAGCTCGGTGTTGCCGAACCAAGGACCAGGGCTGCTTGATTGTACTGGGCCCGTAAAATGGCGACCTCTCTAGCATGATAACGGGGATTGCTGTCTTGTTTGTAGCTAGCTTCATGCTCTTCATCGATAATCATGACACCTAGATTTTTCAAAGGAGCAAAGATAGCTGATCGAGCGCCAACGACAACTTGGGCATCGCCACGCTCAACCTTGCGCCATTCGTCATACTTTTCACCATTGGACAGGCCTGAGTGAAGAATGGCCACTTTCTCGCCAAAACGAGCAATGAAACGCTCCGTCATTTGTGGCGTCAGAGAAATCTCAGGTACCAGCAAAATAGCCGTCTTACCCTTGTCCAAGGCCCCTTGGATAATCTGTAAGTAAACCTCAGTTTTCCCACTTCCTGTAATTCCTTGAAGGAGGAATGGAGGCTGTTGACTGCCAATAGCACTGACAACGGCATCACGCGCCTGTCTTTGTTCTGGATTCAACTCCAAAGGTTGGCTGACTTCAATTCCTTCAAAATAAGCGGCTGAGCGTTGCACCTCCTTTTGGACTAGGGTTAGAGCTCCTTGCTCCACAAAGAAGTTGACTTGCTCGCGTGAGTAGAATTCTAACAAACTAGCCAGAGGAGCACTCTCAGGATGAGACAGCAAATAGTCTCTCAGCTCTGCTTTTTTCTTAGCACGTGCAGAAATCTCAATCTGCTCTAGCTGAGTAGCATCAACCTCATACCAAGACTGGGTCTTGACCTTCTTTTGATCGACTGCCTGGTATTCTAAGCGGAGCAGACCTTTCCTGGTCAAGCGCATCATTTCTGCCTGTTTAGCAAGGTCTAGAGAAGAAAAGGCTAGAGAATCTTCTGAACCAAACAGATGCTCTCGGTCTGACTGTCTCAGACCTTCCAGAGGATAGAGAATCTTATCATAGCTGGAGTTTAAAAACCCCGGCAGCATGGCTTTTAGAATGGAGATTTTGTAAGAAAAGACGGACTTGCGTAATTCCTCAGCCAACCAGAGTTGCTCTTGAGTGAGAACAGGGGAAAAGTCCAGCACCTCTGCAATCTCTTTCAAGTCCTGACCTTCCATCTCTTCATCCGACTGGGACTCCAGGCCAAGAACAATTCCTTGTATCAAACGATTGCCCTTACCGAAGGGGACATGGACCCGCATACCGACTTCCAGCATCTCTACAAATTCTTCAGGGACCTTATAACTATAAGGCTGGTCTGTCTGCATCAGGGGAACATCCACGATAATCTTTGCGATAGCCATTCTCTCACCTCCTCCTTGTCAGTAAATTCTTGCAATAGAAAAAATAAGATTGAGTCCCCCCAACCTTAAATTTTTTCACCATCTTCTTTTTCTTTAGCGATTTGCTCTTTGATTTTCTTTTCTTCTTCTTCTCTGCGGCGTTTTTCTTCTTCGATACGGAGACGAACCGCTTCACGTTTTCCTTCTGGATCTGGGTGAATGGTTACATTTCCTGACTCGATTTCTTCCAAAGCGCGAAGAGTTGATTTTTCAGACTTAAACTCTTGAGTTGCTGGCGCACCTGCTTCTAGTTCGTGGGCGCGTTTTGCTTCCAAGATTACGAGTGAATATTTTGATGGTACCTTGTCTAGCAAGGTATCAATAGAGGGTTTTAACATCATTTGCTTGTACCTGTTTCCTATAGTTTATCGAGTAGTTAGAGATTTTGGCAACATCTCCTGGTAGTGACCAATGACACGGTCCACACGGAAGTGTTCTGCTTCGATCACACGTTTGACACGTTCAGCAGCGAGGGGCACCTGATCGTTGACAATGGCATAATCATACTCACGCATGAGAGCAATTTCTTCCTTGGCTTTTTCGATTCGTTGGGCAATCACTTCCGCACTGTCTGTCCCACGACCTACCAAACGATCTTGCAATTCATCCAAATCTGGTGGCGTTAGAAAGATAAAGACAGCGTCTGGAACCTTTTTCTTAACCTGAAGGGCTCCTTGGACTTCAATTTCAAGAAAGACATCGATTCCCTTGTCCAAAGTTTCATTGACATAGGTTAGAGGAGTTCCATAGTAGTTACCGACATATTCTGCATATTCTAACATCTGACCTTGACGGATCAGCTCTTCAAATTCTTCACGAGTACGGAAGAAATAGTCCACTCCGTCCACTTCACCAGGACGTTGCGCGCGTGTCGTCATCGATACAGAGTATTGAAATTGATTCTCAGAACTCTCAAAAATCTCTCTTCTAACCGTCCCTTTCCCAACTCCTGAAGGACCAGAAAAAACGATTAGCAAGCCTCGGTCTGCCATTATGTCTCCTTTAGTTAGTCTGTGAAATAAAGTAAAATTTCTCTCGGATAGTGATGATAGCGTCAGTTATCCTTCTACAGTCTTTCTATCTAGTGTAACAAAAAAGCAGTAATTTTTCAACTGCTCTTTCTTATTTATTTAGCATAATCTACTGCACGAAGTTCGCGGATCACGGTTACCTTGATATTTCCTGGGTAATCGAGATTGTTTTCAATTTTCTCACGAACTTTGTGAGCCAAGATTGTGACTTTGTCGTCCTTGATTTGTCCTGGATTAACCATGATACGGATTTCACGTCCTGCTTGAAGAGCAAAGCTATTTTGCACTCCTTCAAAGCTATTCGCGATTTCTTCCAAATCATGGAGACGCTTGATGTAGCTTTCAAGAGATTCACTCCGAGCACCTGGACGCGCTGCACTCAAGGCATCTGCTGCAGCAACGATCACTGCAATGACGCTTTCAGCTTCGACATCGCCGTGGTGGCTAGCAATGGTATTCACCACAACTGGGTGTTCCTTGTACTTACGAGCCAACTCCGTACCAATCTCAACGTGGCTACCTTCAACCTCGCGGTCAATAGCTTTCCCAATATCGTGAAGGAATCCAGCACGACGGGCAAGAGCTGCATTTTCACCAAGTTCACTGGCGATGATACCAGATAACTTAGCAACCTCAATCGAATGACGCAAGACATTTTGTCCATATGAAGTACGGAACTGCAAGCGTCCCATGATCTTCATCAAGTCTGGATGGAGGTTTGGCGCACCAATCTCATAGGCAGCAGCCTCACCGTATTCACGGATTTTATTGTCAATCTCCTGACGGTTTTTCTCCACCAACTCCTCGATACGAGCTGGGTGGATACGGCCATCCTTGAGCAACATTTCCATGGTCATACGAGCAATTTCACGACGAATTGGATCAAATCCTGACAAGGTCACCACTTCCGGTGTATCGTCGATGATGACATCAACCCCTGTCAAACTTTCAAAGGTACGAATATTACGCCCTTCACGACCGATAATGCGCCCCTTCATGGTATCATCTGGTAAATGAACTGTCGAGTTTGTTGACTCTGCTACATAGTCACCAGCGATACGCTGCATAGCCTGAACCAAGATATCTTTCGCAATCTTGTCTGAACGTTCCTTGACTTCTTGCTCTGCCTCACGAATGCGGCTAGCAATTTCCTTGGTCAAGTTTTCCTCTGTCTGAGCCAAGATAATATCTCGAGCCTCAGTTTGGGAAAGCGAGCCGATACGTTCAAGTTCAGCTTCTTTTTGTCTTTCGACTTCCTCTAATTGCTCTTCACGTGCATCAAGGTTTTTTGCTCTATCAGAAATACTTTGTTCTTTTTGTTCAAGTGTTTTTTCTTTGTTCGTCAAATTGTCGTCCTTACGGTCAAGGCTCGTAGCTCTCTCCGTCAAACGACTTTCAATTTGCTTGAGCTCCTGACGTTCTGACTTAAATTCAGCGTCCACTTCTTCACGGTATTTTCTGGCTTCCTCTTTGGCCTCCAATAGTGCTTCTTTTTTAAGAGACTTGCTTTCGCTCTTGGCTTCATTTAGTAATAAATCCGCTTCGCGCTCAGCTTGTCCTCGTAAATTAGTTGCTTCTTGTTCAGCATTTAGAAGCATCAACTCTGCAGCCTCTTGAGATGATTTCATCTTAGCTGAGATGCTGACATATCCAATGACTAAACCAATGATGACGGCAAAAACAGCAATCGCAAGTGTCATGATTTCCATGTTTTTACCTCATTAAATTTGTTTATCGAATGACATACATTCCTTAATATTCTATCATAAAAAACCGATTTTCACAAACCCAAATTGAAGAGTTTTGTGTGATTTTTAGAAGTAATCCCTTAGATTTTCAAGCAAAATTAAGAATCTTTAAAAATTTAAATTTCCACGAAAAACGAAGCAAAAAAGCCTACCTTTCAGTAGACTTAGTTTGTTTCTATTCTAATCGGCACTCTACCGAAATTCTGCTCTGCTATACTTGGGTGTCCTACTTGGTAAATCTGGTCTGCCTTCTGCGTCATGGTATCCCAAGGTTCTTTGCCAATTCGGCTGACTAGATGGACCTGCTCTTTCAGAGACTTGAGGTGTTGTCTGCCTTTTTCAGTAAAGCCAAGAACATGGATGGCTTCTGGCAAGTCGTTTTCTCTGGCTTGTACCAAGATATAAGTCAAGAGGCGACGTACACGCGCCTTGGTATAACGCTTGGTCGCAACCGCTGCGACCAATTCCTCCACAGACTGAGCTGTTTTAATAGCCTCTTTAATACGCACAGCCATTTCTTGATTGACCTGATAGATGGTCGTTAGGTCTGGATTTGACAAAATTTGATAGCGGAGCAAGGGAAAATAGTCATCCCAACTCACCTTACTGGCCTGCTCAAAGAGGGCAACAGAAGGCATAAAACGCTCCAAGAAATCTCGGTCCTTCTGGTGCTGACGGAGAGCTGTCGCCGAGGCAAAGTCCACAGCCTTATCCACAGAATGATAACCTGCCCCCTGACGCTGAATCGGATGAAGCTTGATATTTCGTCCTGCAACCGCCTTGGCATAGGCCAGAGCAAGAACATGGTTAGGCGTATTGCCTGAAAAATCTAGACCTGCAAATTCCTTCCACATGGCTTGGGTTTTCTGAGGATAGGAGAGGGAATCAGGCAGATTATCCACAAATTTCTCCATCTCAGCACCTTGTTCTGTGTATAAATCAGCAATTTCCTGGTAATCCAGATCTTCTTCTGTTCCAAAGGCTAAGGTATCAATGCCCAACCGAGCCAAGATATCCACAGCTCCTTGACCGAAGAAATCTGCTGCCTGAACACTGACTAAAAAGGGCAATTCCACTACCAGATCCGCTCCATTTTCCAGCGCCATCTGAGCCCGAGTCCACTTGTCCACGATAGCAGGCTCTCCACGCTGTATGAAATTCCCAGACATGGCAACGATTTTCAGTCCCTTCGCCTGATCCAGCAGGTATTTATGCCCATTATGAAAAGGATTGAACTCCGCGATAATACCTGTAATGGTCATGATGTTCTCCTACTTCTGCGCGACAAAAAACCAACGGGTGCTAGTTTCTGTTGGTTCCTTGTCCTCAAAGTCCGCATAGAGTTTGAAGGACTTGAAACCAGCCTGTTCCAGCAAAATATCATAGGTCAAGACCTCATAAGTCCGCTCCTCATGCACTTCATCGTGGCGACTAAAGGAACCGTCAGTCTCCTTGATAAAAAAAGTCAACTCATGCACGATGGAGTGAGGAGCTTCGTCCTCATAGGTGTCCCAAAGCATGGCAAAATCTTCCGCATTTTCATGGTAAGAATAGCCTGGAAAAACTTCATCTGTCTGGTAGGTCGAATGCACGTCAAAGATGAATACTCCGTCTTCGTTGAGGACATTATACACTTCCTTAAAAACGTCTCCTACCTCGACCTCATCCTGCATGTAGCAGATAGAGTCAGAGTAACACGTGACAAAATCATATTGACCTGCCTTGGACAAATCCAGCATATTGCCTTCAATAAAATCAATCTTTTGCTTGGCTGAAGTAGCTCTTTTCTCCGCAATCTTCAGCATATCAGCGCTCAAGTCAAGTCCTGTCACATCAAAACCAGCTTGAGAAAAGCGGACAGACTGGATACCTGTTCCACAAGCCAATTCCAAGAGTTTCTTTCTCTCCTTGGTCTTTGGCAAATGACGGAGGGAAAAATCCGTCCATTTATCGTATAAACTGTCATCCATGACCGCATCATAAACAGCCGCAAAGGTTTCATAAGTTGCCATAATCATGATACCAAGTCCGCCCGTAATCGGAATGAAAATTAGGAGCTTGACGATGGAGCCGAGCTCCAAGGAAGGCTATCTATTTTCCGACGATTACAGGACGGGTTCAAATCCTTTCTAAGATACAAAGAGCGTTAAAAGCAAGGAGAAAATAGGAAACTTTCTGCTGTATCGTCAGATACAAAGGAAGTTACTCTTTTTCTCGCAGCTTTTAGCTCGTGTTCAGTTTCGAGATGAACAAAACACGACGCCCTCACCTTTCTATCCATTTTTTCTAAAATAAGCAAATAAAACCCAGTTGCCTGCAACTGAGTTCATCTACTAGGCCAAGGCTTCTGAAATATCTACAGAAGCCGCCTCATGCCATAGTTTTTCCAGATTATAGTGGGCACGCATTTCTTCTGAGAAGATATGCACAACGACAGCACCGAGGTCTAGCAAGACCCAACCTCCAGCTGCATCGCCTTCAACATGACTACCTTTAAAGCCAGCTTCGGCTACTTTTTCACGGATATTATCTGCGATTGCGTCCAACTGACGGCTATTCATCGAGCTAGTGATGACAAAGTAGTCCGTCACGCTAGTCAAATCTTGTACGTCAAGTGCAAGGATATCCTCCGCACGTTTCTCATCAGCCGCTTTCACGACTAGTTCTAGTAATTCTTTTTCGTTCATTTAGTCCTCTTTCAAATAGTGCACAAAGGCGTTATAGGTTTCAAGGGTTTGGGGATAGATAGGCAATCCCTGATGAGCCAAATGTTCCACAGTTCTCGCTGTCTCATAGGCCACTGCCTTATTAAGTGACAAACTTGCAATTTCACGCGCCACATCCACACCTGGAAAGGCGCGGTTATGCTCGATATAGTCTGCAACGTATATAACCTTGTCTAGGTCTGTCATCTGACCAGCACCGACTGTATGGATTTCAATAGCTCGCAGGATTTCTGGATCATGCAAATCCAAATCTTCCTGAATCTTGTAAATTCCAACCATACCATGCCAGACATTATTGCTCCAGTTTTTGAGGTCAAGGTCTAGCTGATAACGGTCAATCAAGTCTAGGAATTCCTGATCTGACAGCTTTTTAGCATAATCATGAAGAAGGCCTGCTAGACCCGCTTTCTCGGTATCGACTCCAAATCTCTCCGCTAACTCTATGGCCGCACGCTCTACACCCAGACAATGGGTTAACCGTTTTTCAGGCAGAAGCTCTGCCATTCTTTCCAACAAAGCCTCACGGGAGCAGTTGATATAGTCTTGGTATGCCATCAGTAAAGCCCCCCCTTCTCGATGTAGTCTAGCACTGGCTGAGGTAGGAGAAAGTTGGGTTTCCGACCTTGGGCAAGGAAATCACGCACCATGCTGGATGAGATATCCATGAGCGGTACATCCACCCAGATGACTGGATAGGAAGTTCCTGCCTTGTAGCGTGGGCGCTGAACCCCAACAAACTGAACCATGTCGACCAGCTCATCAATTCGGTACCACTTAGGCAGATAATCCACCATATCAGCCCCGATAATGAAGTAATAATCCGTATCTGGATTCTTCTCAGTTAGAAGCTTCATGGTGTCGTAGGTGTAGGAAATGCCCTTGCGCTCTAACTCAATGGTTTCAATGGCCAGACCTTCAATCCCCTCAATCGCCAACTCAAGCATCTTGAGGCGGTGGTGCTCAGGGATGGTTTCCTTTTTATCTACGTGAGGAGGTTGGTATTCGGGCATAAGCAGGACCTGATCCAGTCCCAACTGTTGCCGTACTTGATCCGCCACAACAAGATGGGCATTGTGAACGGGATTAAAATTCCCTCCTAGAATCCCGACTTGTTTGCGTTTTTTCTCCTTGATTTCTGGCTCCAACTCTACCTTGGTAAAGGGAGTCAATAATTCGATTGCCATAGGCTCGTCTTCCTTTAATTCTCTGTAAAAACAGTTGTTTGGAGTAGGTTTCAGATTTCTTTGACTTTCTTGGAAATCTTGCGATTTTCTTTCTTGCTGGATTGTTTAAACAAGATCAAGATGCGTCCGATTTTTTGGACCGTATCTACACCGATTTCTTCTTCCAAGATTTCAGCTACTTCGTGGATGTTTTCATCTGTGTTTTGCAAGAGCGTAACTTTAATCAATTCACGGGCGTCAAGAGCTTGACGTACGCTGGTTTTGATTTGGTCGTTGAGTCCATTCTTCCCGATTTGGATGATGGGTTTGAGGGTATGTGCCTGGCTGTTGAGGAAGGCACGTTGTTTTGATGTTAATGACATATTCTCTTTAAAAGAGTTTCTTTTTATACTTTTCTGAAGTGGTGACGGACGTCAGCAAAGTCCTTCGGACTTTCATGACTAAAATTTGAGCCTAAGGTCTCAAATTTTCCGCAGTTGGTACAATTCCTTGTACCAACTGACACCACGGCGAAAAGTATTCGTTATGGGCTCGCCCTAATCCAGACAACTCTTTCCTTTCTGTGTTTAAATGATTGCTTTGCGTGTGACGACGGCGACGCCTTCTGGTGCCCAGATGGCGACTTTGGCGGTACCTGTTACGCGGATCCAGCCTAGTCCTGAGATGACTAGGTCTGTCTTGTCCTTGATGGTAAATACATGTTGGACTAGTTTTGGAAAATCTTCTTTTTCTTTGCTATTTGGTGGTGTGAGAAGAGTTCCCAGATGCTTGTCATAAAAGGCACTAGCGCCTTCTAGCTTGGTACGGTGGAGTTTGAGTTCATTGTCAAAGAAGGCTGTGAATCCTTGCTTTTCTCCTGATATGAAGTCAAAGCGTCCGAGACCACCTAGAAACAGGGTTTGTTCAGGGTTAAGCTGATAGGTTTTTGGCTTGATTTCCTTTTTAGGGCTGACATACTTGAGGTTTTTAGCCGTCAAGTAGTGGGCCATCTGGTGACGGTGGATAATTCCCGGCGTATCGTAGATATAAGATCCGTCATCAAGTGGAATCTCAATCTTGTCCAAGGTTGTCCCTGGGAAGCGCGAAGTCGTGATGACATTCTGGTCACCCGTAATTTCTTGGATAATAGCATTGATTAGAGTTGATTTTCCAACGTTGGTTACACCGACCACATAGACATCACGGCCCTTACGGTAGTGTTCAATCTTGTCAATGACTTCCTTAATGGCATGCTTGTTTTGTGCCGAAGTTAGGACGACATCCACTGGACGAAGCCCTTCTTCGTGGGCACGTTCCATGAGCCACTGGCTAATCTTACCCGGCTTAACTGACTTGGGCAGGATATCTTTTTTATTTCCGACCAAGAGGACATCATTGCCCGATACAAAACGTGGCAATCCCGGGATGACAGAGCCATTAAAGTCAAAGATATCAATGACATTGACTACCAAAGCATCACTGTCTCCCACCTCGTGCAAGAGTTTGAGGAAATCGTCGTCCGTCAACTGGACATCTGTGATTTCATTGTAATGGCGGAGACGGAAACAGCGTTGGCAATAAACTTCACCAGTCTCCAAACCTTTTTCGAGTGCTGACTGGGGAGTGAAACCAAGACCAGCCTTGTCTGTCGTCTGAATGGTTGCTCCACATCCAATACAGAGAATTTCTT
>CAUVRF010000043.1:0-12764 GCA_963554245.1 uncultured Streptococcus sp. | reverse complement strand
GGAAGAAAGTATCAATCCAACCATCAATATTGGTCCTGTTACCTTTGATTTAACCTTGACAGCATTGACTTTGTTGTCTGTGACACTGATTTTTGGCTTTATCTATTGGGCAAGTCGTAATATGACTGTGAAGCCCAAAGGAAAGCAAAATGTACTAGAGTATCTCTATGACTTTGTAGTCGGATTTACAGAACCCAACGTAGGTTCTCGGTACATGAAAGATTACTCACTCTTTTACTTGTGTTTATTTCTTTTTATGGTTATCGCAAACAATCTTGGTTTGATGGCGAAACTTCAAACTACAGATGGGACAAACCTTTGGACATCGCCAACTGCAAATCTCCAGTTTGACTTGGCTTTGTCATTTGGAATTATCCTGATGACCCATATAGAAGGAATTCGTCGCCGTGGTGTTAAAAAATATTTAAAAGGTTTTGTAACCCCAGGTTTTATGACACCGATGAATCTCCTTGAAGAAGTCACGAATTTCCTATCACTTGCTTTGCGGGTATTCGGGAATATCTTTGCCGGAGAAGTGATGGCAAGCTTGCTTATTACTCTTTCTCATCAGGCTCTTTATTGGTATCCAGTTGCATTTGTTACCAATCTTGTCTGGACGGCATTCTCTGTGTTTATTTCCTGTGTTCAGGCTTATGTATTCACAGTCTTGTCTTCAATGTATCTAGGAAATAAAATTAATGATGAAGAGTAGAAAGGAGTAAATGATGCACGTAACAGTAGGTGAATTGATTGGTAACTTTATTTTAATCGCTGGCTCTTTTATCCTTTTGGTCGTCTTAGTCAAAAAATACGCGTGGTCAAACTTGACAAGTATCTTTGAAGAACGAGCTGAAAAGATTGCTGCTGATATTGATGGCGCTGAACAAGCTCGTCAAAAAGCAGAGACTCTTGCTCAAAAGCGCGAAGATGAATTAGCAGGTAGTCGTAGTGAAGCTAAAACTATCATTGAAAATGCTAAAGAGACAGCTGAAAAGAGTAAATCAGATATTTTGGCTGAAGCTAAGCTAGAAGCTAGTCGCTTGAAAGAAAAAGCTAACCAAGAAATTGCGCAAAACAAAGCTGAGGCTTTACAAAGTGTTAAGGGCGAGGTGGCAGATTTGACAGTTAGTCTAGCTGGAAAAATCATCTCACAAAACCTTGACAGTCATGCCCATAAGGAACTCATTGATCAGTATATCGATCAGCTAGGAGAAGCCTAATGGACAAGAAAACAGCAAAGGTCATTGAAAAGTACAGCATGCCTTTTGTCCAATTAGTGATTGAAAAAGGAGAAGAGGACCGGATTTTTTCAGACTTGGATCAAATCAAGCAAGTCGCAGAAGAAACGGGCTTACCTTCTTTTTTAGCTCAGGTGGCAGTCGATGAGTCAGATAAGGAAAAAACAGTTCGTTTCTTTCAAGACTCTGTGTCACCTTTAATGCAAAACTTTATTCAAGTTCTGGTTTACAATCACAGAGCAAATCTTTTTTATGAAGTAATTGCAGATTGTTTGAATCGCCTTGAAAAAGAGACCAATCGTTTTGTAGTCACGATTTCTTCAGCCCATCCTTTAACAGATGAACAGAAGGAACGTCTGCTCCCATTGATAGAGAAAAAAATGTCTCTGAAAGTACGGAGCGTCAAAGAACAAATTGATGAAGGACTCATTGGTGGTTTTGCCATTTTTGCTAATCACAAGACAATTGATGTGAGTATTAAACAACAACTTCGAGTTGTTAAAGAAAATTTGAAATAGAAAGTGGTGTTCTTTTGGCAATTAACGCACAAGAAATCAGCGCTTTAATTAAGCAACAAATTGAAAATTTCAAACCCAATTTTGATGTGTCTGAAACAGGTGTTGTAACCTATATCGGGGATGGAATTGCGCGTGCTCACGGTCTTGAAAATGCCATGAGTGGAGAGCTGTTGATCTTTGAAAACGGCTCTTATGGGATGGCGCAAAACTTGGAGTCTACAGACGTTGGGATTATCATCCTTGGAGACTTTACAGATATTCGTGAAGGTGATACCATTCGCCGTACAGGTAAAATCATGGAAGTTCCTGTGGGGGATAGCCTGATCGGACGTGTTGTCGACCCACTTGGTCGTCCAGTTGATGGTCTTGGTGACATCCATACTGACAAGACTCGTCCAGTAGAAGCGCCAGCTCCTGGCGTTATGCAACGTAAGTCTGTATCAGAACCATTGCAAACAGGTTTGAAAGCTATTGACGCCCTTGTTCCGATTGGTCGTGGTCAACGTGAGTTGATTATCGGTGACCGTCAGACAGGGAAAACAACAATTGCGATTGATACAATCTTGAACCAAAAGGGTCAAGATATGATCTGTATCTACGTAGCGATTGGACAGAAAGAATCAACAGTTCGTACGCAAGTAGAAACACTTCGTCAGTACGGTGCCTTGGACTACACAATCGTTGTGACAGCCTCTGCTTCACAACCATCTCCATTGCTCTTCCTAGCTCCTTATGCCGGAGTTGCTATGGCGGAAGAATTTATGTACCAAGGCAAGCATGTTTTGATTGTTTACGATGATCTTTCAAAACAAGCGGTCGCTTATCGTGAGCTTTCCCTCTTGCTTCGTCGTCCACCAGGTCGTGAAGCCTTCCCAGGGGATGTTTTCTACCTTCACAGTCGTTTGCTTGAGCGCTCAGCTAAAGTTTCTGATGAGCTTGGTGGTGGATCTATTACAGCCCTACCATTTATCGAGACACAAGCAGGAGATATCTCTGCCTATATCGCAACCAACGTGATTTCTATCACTGACGGACAAATCTTCCTTGGTGATGGTCTCTTCAATGCGGGTATTCGTCCAGCCATAGATGCGGGTTCGTCTGTATCCCGTGTAGGTGGTTCGGCACAAATCAAAGCCATGAAGAAAGTAGCTGGTACACTTCGTATCGACCTTGCTTCATACCGTGAGTTGGAAGCCTTCACTAAGTTTGGTTCTGACTTGGACGCAGCAACACAGGCTAAGTTGAACCGTGGACGTCGTACAGTTGAAGTCTTGAAACAACCTGTTCACAAACCATTACCTGTTGAGAAACAAGTAACCATTCTCTATGCTTTGACACATGGTTTCTTGGATACGATTCCAGTAGATGACATTGTTCGTTTTGAGGAAGAGTTCCATACTTTCTTTGATGCTCATTATCCAGAGATTTTGGAAACCATTCGTGAAACAAAAGACTTGCCAGAAGAAGCAGTCTTGGATGCTGCGATTACAGAGTTTCTCAATCAATCCAGCTTCCAATAAGAATAGAGGTTTCAGATGGCAGTATCTCTAAATGATATTAAAACAAAAATCGCCTCAACCAAAAATACGAGTCAAATCACTAATGCCATGCAAATGGTATCGGCTGCCAAGTTAGGTCGCTCTGAAGAAGCAGCGCGCAACTTCCAAGTTTACGCTCAGAAAGTTCGTAAGCTTTTGACGGATATTCTGCATGGTAACGGATCTGGTGGTTCAACCAATCCGATGCTCATCAGTCGCCCAGTTAAGAAAACGGGCTATATCGTTATCACTTCAGACCGTGGCTTGGTTGGAGGTTATAATGCTTCCATCCTTAAAGCCGTTATGGAGTTGAAAGAAGAATACCATCCAGATGGTACAGGTTTTGAGATAATCTGTATCGGTGGTATGGGAGCTGATTTCTTTAAGGCTCGAGGTATTCAGCCAATCTATGAACTACGTGGCTTGGCAGATCAACCTAGTTTTGATGAAGTTCGTAAAATTATTTCAAAAACGATTGAGATGTACCAAAACGAACTTTTTGATGAATTGTATGTCTGCTACAACCATCATGTCAATACTCTCACAAGTCAAATGCGTGTGGAACAAATGCTTCCGATTGTTGACTTGGATCCAAATGAAGCGGATGAAGAGTATAGCTTGACTTTTGAGTTGGAAACGAGCCGTGATGAGATTCTAGAGCAATTGTTGCCACAGTATGCTGAAAGTATGATTTACGGGGCTATTATCGATGCCAAGACAGCTGAAAATGCTGCAGGTATGACAGCTATGCAGACAGCGACTGATAATGCTAAGAAAGTCATCAATGATTTGACAATCCAGTATAACCGTGCCAGACAGGCGGCGATTACACAAGAAATTACAGAAATCGTAGCGGGGGCTAGTGCCTTAGAATAAGGCTTTGCCTCCCTCGTATTAAAATGAACTTATACTCAATGAAAATCAAAGAGCAAACTAGGAAGCTAGCCGCAGGCTGTACTTGAGTACGGTAAGGCGACGCTGACGTGGTTTGAATTTGATTTTCGAAGAGTATTAGGACCTAGTTGAGCTAGGAACCGATAGTATCTTATATAGAATAGGAGAAGGAGATGAGTTCAGGTAAAATTGCTCAGGTTATTGGACCCGTTGTCGACGTCTTGTTTGCAGCAGGGGAAACACTTCCTGAGATTAATAATGCACTTGTCGTCTACAAAAATGACGAAAGAAAAACAAAAATCGTCCTTGAAGTAGCCTTGGAGTTGGGTGATGGTATGGTTCGTACGATCGCCATGGAATCAACAGATGGTTTGACTCGTGGAATGGAAGTTTTGGACACAGGCCGTCCAATCTCTGTACCAGTGGGTAAAGAAACTTTGGGACGTGTCTTCAATGTTTTGGGAGATACCATCGACTTGGATGCTCCTTTCGCTGAAGACGCTGAGCGTCAGCCAATTCATAAGAAAGCTCCAACTTTTGATGAATTGTCTACCTCATCTGAAATCTTGGAAACAGGGATCAAGGTTATCGACCTTCTTGCCCCTTACCTAAAAGGTGGTAAAGTTGGACTTTTCGGTGGTGCCGGAGTTGGTAAAACTGTCTTGATTCAAGAATTGATTCACAACATTGCCCAAGAACACGGTGGTATTTCAGTATTTACTGGTGTTGGGGAACGTACTCGTGAGGGGAATGACCTTTACTGGGAAATGAAAGAATCAGGTGTTATCGAGAAAACAGCCATGGTATTTGGTCAGATGAATGAACCACCTGGAGCACGTATGCGTGTTGCCCTTACTGGTTTGACAATTGCTGAATACTTCCGTGATGTAGAAGGCCAAGATGTGCTTCTCTTTATCGATAATATCTTCCGTTTCACTCAAGCTGGTTCAGAAGTATCTGCCCTTTTGGGTCGTATGCCTTCAGCCGTTGGTTACCAACCAACACTTGCTACGGAAATGGGTCAATTGCAAGAGCGTATCACATCAACTAAGAAAGGTTCTGTAACCTCTATCCAGGCTATCTACGTGCCTGCGGATGACTATACTGACCCTGCGCCAGCAACAGCCTTTGCTCACTTGGATTCAACGACTAACTTGGAACGTAAGTTGGTACAGTTGGGTATCTACCCAGCCGTTGATCCACTGGCTTCAAGCTCTCGTGCCTTGGCACCTGAGATTGTTGGTGAGGAGCACTATGCAGTTGCTGCTGAGGTCAAACGTGTCCTTCAACGTTACCATGAATTGCAAGATATCATTGCTATCCTTGGTATGGATGAACTTTCTGATGAAGAAAAGACCTTGGTTGCACGTGCCCGTCGTATCCAGTTCTTCTTGTCTCAAAACTTTAACGTTGCCGAACAATTTACTGGTCAACCTGGTTCTTATGTGCCAGTAGCGGAAACAGTTCGTGGCTTTAAGGAAATCCTTGAAGGAAAACATGACCAGCTACCAGAAGATGCCTTCCGTGGTGTCGGTTCAATTGAAGACGTCATTGCTAAGGCAGAAAAAATGGGATTTTAAGAGGTGATCTATGGCTCATTTAACTGTCCAGATCGTGACACCAGATGGCCTCGTCTATGATCACCATGCCAGCTTTGTATCGGTACGAACTCTGGATGGTGAGATGGGGATCTTGCCACGACATGAAAATATGATTGCGGTTTTAGCGGTTGATGAAGTGAAGGTAAAACGTATCGATGATGATACTCATGTAAACTGGATTGCAGTGAACGGAGGAATTATCGAGATTGCTAATGATATCATTACCATTGTAGCAGACTCAGCAGAGCGTGCTCGTGATATCGATATCAGTCGTGCAGAACGCGCGAAACTTCGAGCTGAACGAGAAATCGAAGAAGCTCATGACAAGCATTTGATTGACCAAGAACGTCGCGCAAAAATCGCATTGCAACGTGCTATCAACCGTATCAATGTCGGAAATAGACTATAAAAAAATGAACTTGAAACTCAAGTTCATTTTTTTTTAATGTGGGAAGTTGATGCAGACTGCTTCAGGGACATGGAAGTCGTTAGAAAGCTCTGCAAGACGACCACTTTTAGGATTACGCTTAAAGACGGTTGCGTTATCAGAATCTTGATGAACAGCAATGAGAAACTCTTGATCAGGAGTTAGGTCGAAATCACGTGGATTTTTACCATGGCTTGGTACAATCTCTAATAATTCCAAGCTACCATCAGCGAGGATTGTATAGACTGCAATGGAATCATGACCTCGGTTGGATGCATAGAGGTATTTGCCATCTTTTGAAAGACGAATAGCAGCAGTAGCATTAAAGCCTTCGTATCCATCTGGTAAGGTTGAAATAACTTGCATGCGTTCAAATTCACCAACCCCATCATAAATCAAGACCTCTATCGTGCTATTAAGTTCGCAGATGAGATAGGCAATCTTATAGTGGTGGTGGAAAACGATGTGGCGTGCACCTGCTCCAGTTTGGCTGTGATAAGTGTAGAGTTTATTTAGTTTTCCTTCTGGACTAACATCATAGGTTGTTACCTCATCTGTTCCTAGATCACAGGTGACGAGATACTGGTCGGGTGTTAGATCCGTAAAGTGTACATGTGGGGAAGATTGGTTTTCATGAGGACCTTGTCCACTATGCTGATCTAGATCCGTTTGGATGAGGCTACCATCCGTTTGACGTTTATAAACGAGAACTTGACCCTTATGATAGTTGGCCCCATAAACGAGACCACGCTTTTCATCCACTGCCACATAACAATGGGGAGCGCCTTCTTCAACCACATGATTTAGCAAAGCGCCATCTGTCTTGTAAGCAGCGATTCCACCTAAGCCATCCTGGCTCCCTACAGTGTATAAGTGTTGCTGTTGGTCAAAGGCAAGGTAGGTCGGACTGGGTTCAGCAGCAAAAAGTTCAAGGTTTGCAAGCTGGCCTGTTTCTATATCAAAATCTGCCTTGTAAATCCCTTTAGATAAGCGACGAGTGTAAGTTCCAAAATAAACAGTTTCTTTCATGTCCATACCTCTTAATAATGATAAATTTATTATACCACAAAATGAAATTCTTAACTGACTTTCATCATTTTTTGAAAATTACAGAAAACACCTTAGGGAGATTTATTTAGTTTTTACCTTGCTTTCAAAAATCAAAGTGATATAATAATCATATATTTGATTTAAAGGAGTGCCTTATGAAAAAACGTATTTTTCTAACGGCTGCAGTAGCAGTGTTGTCCTCAGCACTACTAGCAGCTTGTTCGTCTGGTGGTAAAAATGCCAACCAACCTGTGACTTATACTTATGTCTTCTCATCGGATCCCGCAACTTTGGACTACACAGTTTCTGGAAATTCCAGTACCAAACAGGTGACTGGGAATGTCATCGATGGTTTGCTTGAGAATGACCAATATGGAAATCTTGTACCGTCTATAGCAGAGGACTGGAGTGTTTCTAAAGATGGTTTGACTTACACCTATAAAATCCGAAAAGGGATTAAGTGGTACACTAATGAAGGCGAAGAATATGGTGAAGTAAAGGCTCAGGATTTCGTGACAGGTTTGAAACATGCTGTCGCTAAGAAATCACAAGCCCTCTATCTCGTACAGGATTCAATCAAAGGGTTGGATGATTATATTAACGGGAAAACAAATGATTTTTCTACTGTTGGAATTAAGGCGACAGATGATTATACACTCGTTTATACGCTTAATAATCCTGAATCTTTCTGGAATTCCAAGACAACGATGGGTGTTTTAGCACCAATCAATGAAGACTTTTTAGCCTCTAAAGGGGATGATTTTGGTAAACCTACTGATGTTACAAGTATTCTATACAATGGTCCTTACCTTCTGAAAGGTCTCACATCGAAATCTTCAATCGAGATGACAAAAAACCAAAACTATTGGGATAAAGGAAATGTCTTCATTGATGATATAAAATTGACCTTCTTTGATGGTCAAGATGCAGACTCTCTTGGTCGTGGTTTTGATGAAGGCCACTACCCAGCAGCTCCGCTCTTTAAGAATTCTGCAAACTATGATCGATTTAAAGAAAAATACAAAGACAACATTGTGTATGGTCAACAAAGAGGAGGTAGCTACTACATTTCAACTAATATTGACCGTGTAGCCTATAACCATACTTCTAAAACAACGGACGAAGAAAAAACATCTACTAAGAAAGCTTTGTTGAACAAAGATTTCCGCCAAGCCTTGGCTTTTGGAGCAGATCGTAAGGCTGCTGTCTCTCAAGTATTTGGTGATGAAGTTGCCCCTCGTAAATTACGTACTAGCTTTACACCTCCAACATTTGTTCAAATTGGAGATCAATCTTTTGGTCAAGTAACAAAAACAGAACTTGACAAGTTGGATACTGCTTGGAGCGATGTTAGCTTAGATGATGCACAAGATTCACTTCATAATGTAGATAAAGCTAAAACTAAACTTGAAGCGGCTAAGAAAACTCTTCAAGCTGACGGTGTTCAGTTCCCTATTCATTTGGACTTGCCAGTTTCCTCTACTCAAACAGATTTTGTACGTCAAGCTCAATCGTATAAACAATCAATAGAGGAAGCTCTTGGAGTTGAAAATGTAGTGGTTGATATCCAACAAGTTTCTGATGATGAATTGGGAAGTATGACCGTTCTTGCAACTTCAAAAGACAATATCGACTGGGATATCAATCCAAACAGTGGATGGAGCCCAGACTATGCAGATCCATCAACCTATCTTGATGCATTTGATCCAACATCTGGACCAACTCTTCTTGGAGCACTTGGTATTGCACCAGGATCAGATAGTTCAGCCATTAAGGCAGTAGGATTGGATAAATACAAAGAATTACTTGATGATGCAAACAGTGAGAAAACAGATCTCGAAAAACGCTATTCAAAATATGCTAAAGCTCAAGCATGGTTGACAGATAGTGCTCTAGTTATTCCTGTACACTCAGACGGTGCCCAAATGCTTGTTACAAAGAAAGTTCCAGGAACAGGAGCAGATGGTTGGGTCGGCGATAAAACAGGCGAAAACAGTTATAAATATCTGAAGATTCAAGATAAGATTGTGACAAGTAAAGAAATGGAAGAATTCCGCAAGAAATTTGCTGAAGAAAAAGCAAAATCAAACGAGGAATACCAAAAACAACTATCAAGTCATATTAAAGATTAAATAAATCTCCTCAATTGAGGAGATTTTTCTTTTTGTCTATCTATGTAAGCACTTAAAAAAAGAGTTATTTTAGTCTAAAAATGGTATAATGAGAGAATGACAGAAAGGATGTATTTATGGAACATAAAGAGAAACATTTTAGCCTATCTTGGTTCTTCAAGTGGTTTTTAGATAACAAAGCTATCACTGTATTTTTAGTAACCTTGTTACTGGGGTTAAACATTTTCATTCTAAGTAAGATTAGTTTTATTTTTTTACCCGTTTTAGACTTTTTAGGGGTTGTCATGTTGCCAGTTATTTTATCTGGTTTACTTTATTACCTCCTCAATCCGATTGTGGACTGGATGGAGAAGCACAAGATCAATCGTGTTCTTGCCATTAGTATTGTTTTTGTTATTATTGGACTCTTTATCATTTGGGGGCTGGCAGTCGCAATTCCTAATCTGCAACGTCAAGTCTTAAATTTTGCGAAGAATGTGCCGACATACCTGGAAGATGCTGATAAGGTGATCAATGATCTTGTAACCAAACGTTTACCAGATGATTTTAGACCGCAATTGGAGCAGGTTCTTGCCAATATTTCTACTGAAGCGACCATGTGGGCGAGCAAAATCTCTTCCCAAGCCGTTAACTGGGTGAGTGCCTTTGTCAGCAGTGTATCCCAGGTTATTGTAGCGGTCATTATCGTACCTTTCATGCTCTTTTATCTTTTACGCGATGGGAAAGGTTTGCGAGATTATTTGACTAAGTTTATTCCCACGAAGTTAAAGGAACCAGTAGGACAAGTTTTGTCAGATGTTAATAAACAGTTATCAAACTACGTTAGAGGACAGGTTACAGTTGCTATTATAGTGGCGATTATGTTTATTATCTTCTTTAGGATTATTGGTCTCAGATATGCTGTGACCCTGGGGATTACGGCTGGTATCCTCAATCTAGTACCTTACCTGGGTAGTTTTCTAGCGATGTTGCCTGCTTTGGTTTTGGGCTTGATTGCAGGACCTGTCATGCTTTTAAAAGTAATTATTGTCTTTATTGTTGAACAAACGATTGAGGGTCGCTTCGTTTCCCCACTTATTTTAGGTAGTCAGCTAAATATCCATCCGATCAATGTCCTCTTTGTTCTCCTAACTTCAGGGTCTATGTTTGGTATTTGGGGAGTTTTGCTGGGAATTCCTGTCTATGCCTCTGCTAAGGTCGTTATCTCAGCTATCTTTAACTGGTATAAAAAAGTCAGCGGTTTGTATGAAGAAGAAGGGGAGGAAATCAAGAGTGAACAATAGTCAACGCATGCTCCAGGCTTTGGATGAACAGGATTTAACCAAGGCGGATCAGTATTTTCACAAAGCCCTCGAAACAGATTCAAGTGAAGTTCTTTACGAACTAGCAAGCTATCTAGAGGGAATTGGCTTTTATCCTCAAGCAAAAGAAATTTACCAAGATATCGTTACAGATTTCCCAGAAGTGAATCTGAATTTAGCAAGCATTGCTAGTGAGGATGGCAATGTTGAGGAAGCCTTTGCTTACCTTGAGGAAATCACACCCGAAAGTGACTGGTATGTATCGGCCTTGGCCTTGAAGGCAGACCTCTATCAGTTGGAAGGATTGACAGATGTAGCACGAGAAAAGTTACTGGAAGCCTTAAATTACTCAGACGATCCCTTATTAGTTTTTGGTTTGGCTGAATTGGATAGCGAGTTAGGGAACTATCAGGAAGCTATTCAGGGTTATGCTCAATTAGACAATCGCTCTATCTATGAGCAAACGGGCGTCTCAACTTATCAGCGAATTGGCTATGCTTATGCCCAGTTAGGTAAGTTTGAAGCTGCAACAGAATTCTTAGAAAAAGCTTTAGAATTAGAATATGATGACCAAACTGCCTTTGAACTGGCTAGTCTTTACTTTGACCAAGAAGAGTATCAAAAATCTGTTCTTTACTTTAAGCAGATTGATACCATTTCACCAGATTTTGAAGGATATGAATATGGTTATAGTCAAGCCTTGCATAAGGAACATCAGGTGGAAGAGGCCCTTCATATCGTTAAAAAAGGACTGGAGAAAAATCCATTTGAGACTCGGCTCTTACTAGCTGCTTCTCAGTTCTCGTACGAATTGCATGATACTAGTGCTGCAGAGCAGTTTCTCCTTACTGCTAAGGATGATGCAGAGGATACAGAAGAAATTTTCCTTCGCCTTGCAACTATTTATATGGAACAAGAGCGGTATGAAGATATCATTGCTCTCCAAAGTCAAGAACCTGAAAATCTCTTGACTAGGTGGATGATTGCCCGTTCTTACCAGGAAATCGAGGATTTAGATAAGGCCTATGAGCTTTATCAGGAACTATCGTCTGACCTCAAGGATAATCCTGAGTTTCTGGAGCAGTATAGCTATCTATTGCGTGAATTAGGATATTTTGAAGAGGCCAAGATACAAGTTGAAGCTTATTTAAAACTCATTCCAGATGATGTTCAGATGCAAGAACTCTTAGAAACACTTTAAAAGTTATCTCTCGAAAAACGTATCCGTCAATTTGTCAGATACGTTTTTTTAGGAGAAATGGAATTTTTTTACAATTACTCTTGCTAAATTGTTTATTTATGCTATAATAGGAACAATTATTTTTAGGAGGTGCAGTATGTCTTATATGTTTGAGATATTACCAAGTTTGTTAAACGGTGCAAGTATGACACTTCAAGTCTTTGCTCTGGTTTTAATTTTTTCAATTCCCTTAGGTATTGTCGTTGCCTTTGCTTTGCAAGTCCGTTGGAAACCCCTCCATTATCTTATTGACCTTTATATTTGGGTAATGCGAGGAACTCCCTTGCTTTTGCAATTAATCTTTATTTACTATGTGCTCCCTAGTGTTGGGATACGTTTAGATCGTTTGCCAGCTGCTGTGATTGCTTTTGTATTGAACTATGCAGCCTACTTTGCCGAAATCTTTCGTGGTGGGATCGAAACCATTCCAAAAGGGCAGTATGAAGCCGCAAAAGTGTTAAAATTTAGCTCCTTTGATACAGTTCGCTACATCATCCTTCCTCAGGTTACAAAGATTGTCTTACCGAGTGTCTTTAATGAAATTATGAGTCTGGTCAAGGATACTTCTTTGGTCTATGCTTTGGGGATTTCAGATTTGATTTTGGCTAGTCGGACTGCAGCTAATCGAGATGCCAGTCTTGTGCCTATGTTTTTAGCTGGAGCGATTTATTTGATTATGATTGGTCTTGTAACCATTGTAGCGAAAAAACTTGAGAAGAAGTACGGTTATTACAGATAGGAGGATTGCTATGTTAGAATTACGAAACATCAACAAGGCCTTTGGTGGCAAACAAATCTTAACCAATTTCAGCCTATCAATTCCTG
>CAUVRF010000042.1:0-13013 GCA_963554245.1 uncultured Streptococcus sp. | reverse complement strand
TCATATTGATCTGGTACAAGTCCGTGTGCAATGTCAAACTATCATCTGGATACATCTGTTTTCCTTCTTCCTACTTTACAAAGGTATGAACGTATTCTACCACTTTCACACCGTCCGATAAATTAGTACTATTATAACACATTTTACCAAGATTGATAAAAAGCTAACAAGCTATTCTCCATTCTCCAGTTCATCCATATCTTGCTCAAACTTTTTTTGAGCCCATTCGCCATAACTTTTAAGGCCGAGATTGCCGATAAAAACCCAAGGAAGGTAGATTAGATAAGTAATGGCCCAAGCAGACAAATATTTAACGTTCAAAGGATTGTGCTGGTAAATTTCTATGTTGAATTGATAATTCTGCAACATCAAGAGAGTCGTAATAGCGAGAGTTACCAGCAAACACCCTATAATTGTAAAATGAAAACGACTATAGTAGGTCACTCCAAGTTGTCGTGCACGATTGAAAAAGAAGAAAATTCCTAAAAGAAGGGTAACCAGAAGAATATTAGGATTAAAAAGAGCAGGTGCTAATACAGCCACCAGATAACTTAGCAGAATGAGCCCGATAAACATATAAAAAGACTCTGTCCCAGCTTTGTTGATCAGTTGCTCTTCTCTTTCGTCTAATAATTGATAATAAAAAACTCTATTTTTCATCTTCTTCCTCCCAAACTTGCTGATTTCTGCGATTCAAGTATAGGATAACTCTATCCATAGAATAACTCCCAACGAGATAGATGATAACTGCTAGAACCACTTTTAGGGAGTACTTCCAAGTCAATAGACTGACCAGTTCCTCGCGATTGCCTACGATATCAATCAATAAAACCACTATAGAAAATC
This sequence comes from uncultured Streptococcus sp., assembly GCA_963554245.1. Lineage (GTDB taxonomy): Bacteria > Bacillota > Bacilli > Lactobacillales > Streptococcaceae > Streptococcus. The sequence continues at coordinate 12,167 of CAUVRF010000042.1, read as the reverse complement.
CCAAAGCAGATAAAATTCTTTCTTTTCCAGTATTCTCAACAATATCTCGAATGTCAATTCCAACATACATGCGGCGAATAATGGCATACAAACCGACTCCAATCAATAAAAGTAATTCTGGTAAATAGGACAAAAGTGTTAAATTGAAAATATAAACTTTGGCAAAAATTTCCAGTGCCAAAAATAGGCACATTCCCAAGAGAATTTCTCCTGAAATGTTTCCGTCCAATTTTTCCGTACGTTCATCTTTGATCACAAGTTTCTTTCTATTTTTCATCTTCTTTCTCCCAAAATAATTGATCTAAAGTTTTGCCTAAACATCTGCAAATGGACTGACAGAGGGAGAGACTAGGATTGTATTTCCCAGCTTCAATCAAGCCTATAGTCTGCCTAGTAACACCTACAGCTTCTGCCAAATCCCCTTGTGTTAAATCAAGCTCCACACGAGCTAATTTTAATTTTAAATTTTTAGCCACTTGTTTCCTCCTTTTAATTTTTAAAAAGTTGCGCTTCTTTTTAAACACATTATACTATATATCTAACTTAAAGCAATATATAAACGTCATTTTGTAATATTTTATTAACAAAAAAGCTCTCTATCACAAAAAATAGAGAGTGTTGTGTTTAAATATAGGATTTCAAAATATCGACGACATCACTTCTTTTCTTGACCTGATGGGCCTTGATGCCTAATTTCTGAGCTGCGTTTGTATTGTCCTCAATATCGTCTAGAAAGACACAATTTACGGGATCTAGCTGATATTTATCGAGAATCCCCTTAAACATTGCCAAATCAGGCTTTATAGCTTTTATATCACAGGATAGGACAAAGCCATCTAAAAGTTCTTTTAAGGGAGACAGTTGCTCTTCTAGCAAGTCATAAAATACCTTTGAGGTATTGGACAAGACAAAGATGTGATACCCCTTTTTCTTTAGTTCTGACAAGACAGGAAAGACTTCCCTATAAATATCAATGTAGCTAGGCCAATTCCAGATAACTTCTTCAACCTTCTTTTGATAGCCCCTTCCAATCATCGACACAACTTTAAGCACCAACTCTTCTCTCGTCATGGTCCCAAGATCTAATCTTTCCCAAAGCCCCGACTGAAAAATGGCCTTATCTAAAATCAAATATTCTTCCTTCGTATCCGAAACACCTTGTAAAATCTTATCCTTGTTCCATTCTAACAAGACGTTACCCATATCTAGTATGATATCCATTAGCCCACCTCCATAGTGATGTGAAGATTTCCTCTTTGATTTATACTTTCATATTCAGCTTACAAATCCTTTTGATAATAAAATCTTTTTCCTGTATAGGGATAGTTTTGCAAGGTAAAGACTTCCTTGTAGCCATGGCTTAGATAAAAATCTGGTGCTTGAAACTGGTAAGTATTTACAAAAGCAAAACGACAGTTTCGTTTCTTGGCTTCATTTTCTGCTCGCTGCAATAGTTTTGAACCGATTCCTTGTCCCCTCAATTCCTCTTTCACAAATAAATATTCGATTTCCAACCAATTTCCGAAAGTCTCAGCTACTAAGCCCGCCATGAGATTGCTCTTTTCGTCTTCAACATAAAGGTTCAGTGGCTTACTTTCAGCCTCTTCTCTTTTAGAACGATTATAAGCACGAATCAAATTCCCTATTTCTTGCGCTTTATGCAAGTCCTTATTTTCCAATCTAAAGTGCATCCAAACCTCCTAATAAACTGTTACAGCTTGATTATAATCTTATTTCAATAGACTGTCAAACTAGAAAAAAACTCACCAAGCTGAGTTGATGAGTTCATGAGTTATTTTCTAAATTTCCACTGGCTATAAATTCCGAAACCGATAATCCAGATAGCTGAACCAATTGCTCCCATAAAGGTAGATTCTTGTAAAAAGAGGGTTACAAAGACAAAGATAAAGAAGAGCATGGTTAAAGGATTTAGAAAACGGTAATGGGGCATGAGGTAGCCATCCGCCATGAAGTCTTGTGACTTGCGGTATTTGAGATGGGCCACCATAATCAAGATATAAATCGCGATGTAAACACCTGATGAAGACGCCGTAATCAAAGCAAAGGCATCGGAAACACCTGGCAAAACATTGATACAGGCAGCCAGAGCAATTAAGATTGCTGAAGCAATAATAGCATTTTGTGGAACATTATGGCGAGAGAGAGTATCTGCCTTGATCGCTTTTAGGAAGCGATTGGGTGAATCATGAGCAATCTGGTAGAGGTGTCGCCCTGTTGAATAGAGGGTTGAATTAAGAGCAGATGCGGCCGACGTCAAAACGACGAAGTTAATCAGAGCTGCCGCCCACTTGATACCTGCTAGCTCAAAAACCGTTACAAATGGTGAATCTGAAGAAGCAAGTTCTCTCCAAGGAATAATAGACATAATAGCTAATAGAGCTCCACCATAGAAGAAGACAATTCGAAGAGGAATTTCCTTAACTGCTTTTGGCAAAACCTGACGAGGATTCTTCGTTTCAGAGGTTGTCACTCCGATAAATTCAATCATCAGATAGGCAAAAAATACCATTTGAAAGGCCATGACAAAGTTCATGACTCCATTTGGGAAAAGAGAGAATTGATTACTGATATTTGCCAGACTTGCAGCACCATATGGTGTTTCAAATCCTGTCAAGACCATAAAGACCCCTGTTGCAATCATAGCTAAAATAGCCACAATCTTAACCATAGCAAACCAAAACTCGACTTCTCCAAAGAGCTTAACAGCAATCAGATTGACCAAGGCCAAAATCGTTAAAAAAATAATCTGAATCAACCAACTAGGCCAAGAAGGAAACCAAAACTGAACATAATGCGAAATCGCAGTGATTTCTGCCATACCGATAAAGACAACAGACAACCAATAAGACCAAACAGAGAAATACCCCCAGCCTTTTCCCAAATGACGGGTGATAAAGTTGATAAAAGTATGTTGTTCTGGATCCTGATATAGCATCTCCCCAACAGCCCTCATCATCAAAAACATAAAGGCTCCTGTAATCATGTAAATCAGGATGATAGAAGGTCCAGTAAGGCTGATAGAACGACCAGCACCTAGGAAAAGTCCTGTTCCGATTGTCCCCGCAATGGCCATCACCTGAACATGGCGATTGGTTAAACCACGCTCCATTTTATTTTTCTTCTTATTTTCACTCATATAGTCTCCTTTTTATCCAAAAAACCAAAAAGGAGTTGAGCAAGGCAAAACCTTCACTACTCCTTTTCCATCCTATTTAGGCTGTTTTCTCAACCTTTAAGATTTTGACATCATAGCTACCAACTGGTGTTTCAATCGTTGCAGTATCACCAGTCTTCTTGCCAATTAGAGCACGGCCAATCGGACTTTCATTTGATACTTTACCAGCAAAAGCATCTGCACCTGCAGAACCGACAATGATGTAGACCTCTTCTTCGTCTTCACCGACTTCTTGGATTGTTACTGTTTTACCGATTGCTACCTCATCTTGGGCAACTGCATCGCTATTAACAATTTCAGCATAACGAATTTTTGTTTCTAGACTTGAAATTTGACCTTCAACAAAAGCTTGTTCATCTTTTGCTGCTTCATACTCACTATTTTCTGAAAGGTCTCCATAGGAACGAGCAATCTTGATACGCTCTACGACTTCGGGACGACGGACGAGTTTCAACTCCTCTAATTCTTTTTCTAGTTTTTCCTTTTCTTCAAGGGTCATTGGGTAAGTTTTTTCTGCCATTTTTTAAACTTTCTTTTCTATTTACTTTTTTAAAACAAAATTATGTGGAAAACCACATAATTTTAGTTTGAACTACTTGCTTGAGGTAACTTGCTATTGATATGCTCTGCAACGTTTTGGTCATGTTCTTCTTTTGTTGTTGCAAAGTATACTTTACCATCTTCAACATTTGCTACAAAGTACAAGTACTCACTCTTTGTCTGGTTTACACTTGCTTCAATCGCATCCGAACTTGGGCTATCAACCGGTCCAGGCATGAGGCCAAGGTGTGTGTAAACATTGTATGGTGAATCAATCGTTGTATCAATTCCAGCGTCATCTGCTAAACTAATCTTTTGACCAAGTTTTCCTTGAGCATATAGGATAGCGATATTACTTTGAAGTGGCATACCAGCATTCAAGCGGTTATAGAAGACACCTGCGATTTTCTTGCGGTCTTCGGTCTTAGCACCTTCTTTTTCGACAAGAGAAGCAATGCTGAGCAATTCATTAACTGTCAGATTCTTTTCTTTGATCGTAGCGTAATATGGTGACATAGCCTTGTCCATAGCAGCTACCATCTCATCAATCAAACTTTCAACAGTTGTGCTGTCTTTGATCGTATAGGTTGCTGGGAAAAGGTAGCCTTCAAGACGATAGCGAACGCCACTGTCTTTTGTTGGGAGGCTTCCAAGTAGGTTTGGGTACTTAGCTACTAATTGGGAGATAAAGGTCTCATCTTGAGCTTTTGCCAAGAAGGCATCCGCTGTAAGAGGTTCTTTAAATTCTCCTTGAAGTTGTCCTACTGTTTGAGCGATTTGCTCTAATGTATAGCCTTCTGGAATGGTCAAGTTTGCAAGAACAGGTGCCTGAGCCTCAGGAGTCCCACCTTTTTCCAATTCTTGAATCAACTCATCCGTACTCATACTCTTCTTCAAGTTATAATAACCTGACTTCAAGTTGGCATGGCTATAGTATTTAGCATAAAGACTAAAGATCAGTCCATATTTAACCAAACCAGATTTTTCCAAGGTGCTTCCAATTTCTTGAACATTTGCACCGTCTGGGATTTGAACCGTTACGTAATCCTTAGAGCTAACATCAACAGGTTTCAAGGAATCTTGAACGTAACCATAACCAAAGTAACCACCAACTGCAACGAGTACTAGGAGAGCTAAAACTGTTACTAGACAACCTTTGGCTTTTGATTTTTTCTTTTTCTTAGTTGATGTTTCACCTTGACGACGACTACGACGTGGAGCATCAGCTAATCCACTGCTAGATTCTGTAGAAACAGGCTCAACTCTTTCAGGCATTCCTGGGGTGATTTCCTCTTTCTTATCTTCTGTTTTATAGGTTACGACTACCTTAGTCGGAGTATCGTTAAATTCTTTTTCTTGGGGTTTAAGCTCAACTGGTTCTACCTTAGGTTGAACAGGTTCCACTACAGGTTCTTCAGCCAGATGAATCGGCTCTACTAGAGGTTCTTCAGATTCTACAACTTCAATCTTATCAATGATTGGCTGTCTAATCTCTTTCTCTTCTTGTCCATCCGTTTCATCAGTTCTAGCACTTGAAAGTGGAGGAACACTTGGTGCATTCTTTAGAATTTTATCGACAACAGATAGGGAATCAGCCATCAACTCTTCTGTTGAAGCATCAGATTCAGGATTTGCAGGAGTTACTGAACTAGCTTGAGATGATGAAGCTGTCAGATTTGGAATGTCTACTTCTTTCTCTTTTCTATCTTGTTCTTTTACTCTCTCTAAATCACGTAGAATCTGCTCTTTAAAGCTTAATTTTTCTTCTTCTCTTGATTTTTCAGTCAAAAGCATTACCTCCTTGTTGACAATCCATAATATTATATCTTAAAAGTTACAGAAAAGCAACAAAACATCCCTTTCTATAGCTATGATCTCATTTTTCAAGGTTGCCAAACCATATCATACCAACTTTCACCCGCAAAGCTTGACTGGGATACCCCCTCGTTAACAAAGCCATTTTTTTCATAATAAGGGATGAGATAGTCATGACAGGTCAAATTAATACCTTCTCGTTCATGTTCTAAAGCAACTTCTTTCAGAGCCCTTAACAGTCTTTTCCCCACGCCCAAGGCTTGTGCCTCCTTAGCTATGGAGAGACAGGTCACAGAGATATAGCCTCCAGGTCGATGGCTATAGTCTTTTATCTCTTCTGTAAAGGACTGATCTTGTAGATGACGATATGGGACGACTGGGCCTTCAATATACCCAAGGATACGTCCCTCCTTTTCAGCTACGAGAAAACTGGTCTGAATTTCACGTAAGTGCGCCTCAAAGACCGAACGAGGAATGGCTTCTTCAAGGGAGAAATTCTCCAGCTCTATCTCTAAAATTTGATCTAAATCCGAAAATCTTGCTTGTCTGATTTTCATACTTCCTCCTGATAAAAAGGATTGGCCCAAATCAGATTCCATCCTGAAAATCTTGCGCATGAAGCTTCTGGCACTTCTTCCTCAACAAAGTCATTCATCTCAAAATAAAAGAGCAAGTCAGCAGGACAAGTCAAGCAAAGATACTCATACCCTCCTTCCACCGCCACTTGTTTCAAGCTAGCAAGAAGAAGGGTCCCCAAGCCTTGCCCGCGATGGTCAGGATGAATAGCAAATGATCTTATTTCTATCCATGTGGGATGGAGAGACTGAGACTCTCCTAAAACATAGCCTAGGAGCTGGTTTCCATCTCTAGCTACAAGAAAGGTATCCGCAATCTTACGGATACTCTCTTCTAAAAACTCGTAGCTCACTATTTCTTCTGAGGATAAACAAGATTCTTCAATTGCTACAATTTCTTCTAAATCCGATAAAGTAGCCCGTCCTATGGTGATTGGAATTTCCATTCTTTTTTCTTATTGGACGTTACTTGTCAAATTAGACAAAAGACGTTCAAATGAGTACTCATAGGTTTGGATGTCTCCTGCTCCCATAAAGACATAGACTGCATTATCATGCTCAAGGAGTGGTGATACATTTTCAACTGTGATGACTTGGCTTTTCTTCTTAATTTTATCTGCTAGGTCTTCTACCTTGACGTCACCATGGTCCACCTCACGGGCTGATCCATAGATTTTCGCCAAATAAACAGCATCTGCCTGGCTCAAAGCTTTAGCAAAATCGTCCAATAGGGCAATAGTTCTAGTAAAAGTGTGTGGTTGGAAGATTGCAACAATCTCCTTGCTTGGGTATTTCTGACGAGCCGCATCTAAGGTCGCAATGATTTCCGTTGGATGGTGGGCGAAATCATCAATAATAATGGTGCCATTGACAACCTTTTCAGTGAAACGACGCTTGACACCAGCAAATGTTTTCAAGTGTTCACGTACCAAGTTCAAGTCAAACCCTGCTGTATAAAGTAAACCAATAACGGCTGTCGCATTCATAATATTGTGACGACCAAAGGTTGGAATGTGGAATTGACCCAACTCTTGTCCGCGGAAATGTACTGTGAAGGTCGAACCAGTTGTAGAACGTAGAAGGTCGCTAGCTACAAAGTCATTTCCCTCAGCATCAAAGCCATAGTAATAGATTGGCGCATTGGCTGTAATCTTACGCAACTCAGCATCCTCACCGTAGACGAATAAACCTTTGGTAATTTGTTTAGCATAGTCATTAAAGGCATTGAAAACATCCTCTAGACTAGTAAAGTAGTCTGGATGGTCAAAGTCAATATTGGTGATAATAGAGTATTCTGGGTGGTAAGGCATGAAATGACGCTCATATTCGTCAGATTCAAAAACAAAATACTTAGCATTTTCAGAACCTCGACCCGTTCCATCCCCAATCAAGAAGCTAGTGTCTGTGATGTGAGACAAAACGTGAGACAGCATCCCAGTCGTTGATGTCTTACCATGCGCTCCTGCAACCCCCATGCTGACAAAGTCACGCATAAAGCTGCCTAGGAATTCATGGTAACGTTTGTAGCTGATACCATTTTTGTCAGCATAGGCGATTTCAACATTGTTATCTGGACGAAAGGCATTTCCAGCAATAATTTCAAGATCCCCTTGCAGGTTCTTTTCATCAAAAGGAAGAATCGTAATTCCTGCCTGCTCTAGTCCACGTTGAGTAAAGTAGTATTTTTCAACGTCTGAACCTTGAACCTTGTGTCCCATTTGGTGCAACATCAAAGCTAGGGCACTCATCCCTGATCCCTTGATTCCAATAAAATGATATGTTTTTGACATGCTTCTCTCCCCTACTCAGTAATTCTTGTCAGATTCAACTCTTGGGCAACCTGACGTTCCTGTTCTGTTTGCTTATTCTTTTTATTATAGATCTGACTCTTCTTTAGAAAATCGTAGTTGTTCTTTTTAGTTTTTTCCGTTTGGGTTTTCGGAGTTGGATTCGCCACTTGGCCAACCTCCTCAGCTAAGATATAGTGAGACTGGCTCAAGTTTTTACTAAATTTGGCAAACTCACCAGGATTTTCCTTTTGAAATGGTGCTGTTGGTTGGTTTCCTTGACGAACAAGTGTTGAACCATTGTGTCGTCTAGTATGACTAACATCCTGAGTCAAATACTTGGCTGAACGTTTCTTCTTTAAGTCCGCACGCGCCTCTTCTCGAGCCAATTCAGCATAGGTTTTTCCAACTTTTTTAGGTTCTGGTCTTGGCTTTGACTCCTTATTAACCACTGGAGAAACTACGGTTTCTTCCTCATTGATAGGAGACCATTCCAAATAGTTCTTATCGCGGTAATCACCTTTGATATTGCTAATAAAGTCTGACTCATCGTACAAGTCCATGACTGGCATTTTGGTCAGCATGATCTCATCATCTGACACCAATGGAAATCGATCTTGTTTCATTTTGTATTTCCTTTCAACACTTCATTATAGCGTATTGTCTTGATTTTTCAAGTGCTGGCTTCAGAAATCCCTAAAATTTCTCGAATTTCTGCCAGACTAAGACTCGCACGCGATTCTGTCCCATCCAAAACTTGGGAAACCAGGTGTTTCTTCTGTTCTTGGAGTTCTTGAATCTTTTCTTCAATGGTTCCTCTAGTAATCAAACGGTAAACCTCTACCTTCCGCTCCTGTCCCATTCGGTGAGCTCGTCCGATAGCCTGAGCCTCGACAGCAGGATTCCACCAGAGGTCCACTAGGATGACGGTGTCAGCTCCTGTCAGATTGAGACCGACACCACCCGCCTTAAGGGAGATGAGAAAGATATCTCTTTCCCCTTGATTAAATATTTTAGTCATCTCTTGTCGATCTTGAGCAGGAGTTGAGCCCGTAATTTTGAAGGAAGTCAAGCCCAAGTCTGGGAGTTCTTGCTCGATTTTTTCCAACATTCCTTTAAATTGAGAGAAAATCAAGACCCGATGCCCACCATCAGCCACTTGTAGCAATAAATCTCGGAGACTATCCAATTTACCACTGGATCCCTGGTAATCGTCCATAAAGAGAGCTGGCGTATCGCAGATCTGGCGCAAACGCATGAGACCAGATAAAATTTCTACCCGACTTCTCTGGAATTCTTGATCTGTCACTTGGGCTAGACGGTCTCGCATCTGTTGCAACTGGGCCAGATAGATGGCCTTCTGCTGGTCTTCCAGTTCATTTTTATAGACGACTTCGATTAGGTCAGGCAGTTCTGTTAGGACTTCTTCTTTCTTACGCCTCATGACGAAGGGTTTGATAAACTGCGCGACTCGGTCAGCCGGTAATTTCATAAACTCCTTTTTACTTGGTAAGAGTCCTGGAAGCACAATATGAAAGATAGACCACAACTCTCCTAAATGGTTTTCAATAGGCGTACCTGACAAAGCAAAGACTGCCGGCACCACAAACTGGCGCAAACTCTGAGCAATCTTAGTCTGTGCATTTTTCATGACCTGGGCTTCATCTAAAAAGAGAAAATCAAAAGCCATCTCTTGATAAAGTTCGCTGTCTTGACGAAAGGTGGCATAGCTAGTCACATAGATTTGGTGATTTTCAGAAAGAATCGCTTCTCGATTCGCTTTCAAACCATGAACGACAGCCAAATCCAACTGTGGGGCAAATTTCCTAAATTCATCTGCCCAATTGTAGATCAAACCTGACGGAGCCAAAATCAAGACCCGACTACCTTCTGTCACCTGACTAGTCAAAAAAGCGATAGTTTGCAATGTTTTTCCCAGTCCCATATCATCTGCCAAAATGCCACCAAAGCCATAGTGATAAAGCATCTGGAGCCAACGAACTCCCTTTTCCTGATAGTCTCTCAAACTCGCCTGCACCCGTATATCTCCCAAAGGAAAGTCCTCTGGATGGGTCAAATCATGAGCTAAATGCTGAAATTCTTCCGAGAAGGAGATCCTGTCTCGACCTTCAAACAACTGAGACAAACTGTAAGCTAGGGATTTCCGAGCCTGAAAAGAACCATCTTTTAGCTCAACCCCCAGTTCCTGCAAATTTTGACGAATCTGCTTGGTTTCCTCATCAAAAAAGTACACTTGGTCAGAAGAACTGATATAGAAATCCTGATTGCTGGTCAGGGCTTTAAGAGCTTGATCAATCTCTTCTTGGGCAATCCCTTGGAAATCAAACTGAATCTCCAACAGTCCTCCCTTGGACTCAATCTGAACCTGAGGAGCTTGGACACTGTAGAGCTGATTCATCTCATCAGACAAGAAAACCTGACCCAACTTCTCAAAAGCTGGAATCGTACGGTGAAAGAAAGAATAAACTGCCTCTGGCTTCAAAGCCTGTCTCCAAGACTGAAAATCAGCCTCAAAACCAGCCCCTAAACAGACTTGAAATAGTTGGTTTTCCAAGACAGCATCACTTGAAAAAGGTAATTGTTCCAGCTGTTGACGACTAGTCACCTTAACATCTCCATAGTCAAATTGGATATCCAAACGGATGCTGCCGTCATCCTCCCTATCAAAGTAAAAGATTGGTGAAAAGGGTCTGATTTGCAAGCGATCGGGGGCGGACACTACTCCTAGCTGTCCAAACAAAGGCAGACAGGCAGCCAGACGGTCACGATCACTGTTGTCAAACTGGAGGCATTTCCTCCCTCTCTCCTCCTGAGGAAGCTCCTTAATTTCCTTTAGTAGGCTGATTTGTTTAGGGTTTAAGAGATAAAGATTCCCCTTACGAAAGAGAACCGCTCCCCCGTAGAATACGTTGACTCGCTCACATTCAGAAATCTCCATCTCAAAATAATCGGGATACTCCTGCACAGAAAAAGCGAAAAGTTTCGCATCAGGATCTAAATCATGAAAAAGAAGATTTTCATAACTAGTAATCTGGTGTTCAAAATGAAAATCTTCCAAGTTCATCAGCAACTCCACACTCTGCTCAAAAAAGGTCAGAGGGAAAAAGAGGTGACGACCTTGATTAGGGAAAAAGAGGTCTTGACTCAGTCCCTCCTCAATCAAGCCACATAAAAAAGTAAGAACTTCTTGACTAGCTGTATCAAAAGCATCCCAAGACAAGTCATTTTCATAGTGCTTCCCAATCATATATGGCTTTCGATGGACTAAGACCTTCAAAAAGAGAGGGATGTCACGAATGACATAATATTTTTGACTATCAACTAAACCGATTCGGAGAGTCCAAAGGAGGCGATTGGTTCCAGCTTCTACCTGGCCTTGAGACGACAAAGTGTAGATTTTTTCTCGCTTCTGAGGTTGGATCCGCTCCAAAAAACTACCACCAAAACTAACCTTGGTTTCGACCTCTTCTTGCTCTTCATGTCCTTTTTCTAAGGCTTGTAAAATCACCTGGCCTTCTTCATCATTCTTCAGATAATGCTCGAGCGCTGCGAGGTGAACACAGTAACCTCTTTTTTGGAAAAAATCGCAAGCACAAAAAACCAGATCATCCTCTAAACTGTAGCGCAAGTCTTCTCCCGCCACACGAGTATAGAGGCGATTCCCTTTTTCCTTGATAATCTCAATGGTGCCTGTTTCATAGAGTGTAACCCCCTCCATGCGCAACTTTCCTGGAATCAATTTAGCCATAGTTACCCCTTTATCTTATCTTTTCATTATACCACATTTTCCCCTACGAAAATAGCCTTCTAGGAAGAGTTTTCTCCTAGAAGGCTGGATTTTAAAGTGTAGCAAAAGTGGTCACGATGCGTTGGCAAACCTCTTCCAGTACTGACTTCGGCATAGCTACATTGAGGCGGGCACGAAGAGCTCCCTCCTCCCCAAAGTCCAAACCTCGGTTCAAGATAACCTTGGCTTCATTTCTCAAAAGCTCTTGCAAGCGGTCATCGGTTAGGTCATAGGCTGAAAAATCAAGCCAGATCAAGTAGGTACCTTGTGGTTTCATGACCTTAATCTTGGTTTCGTTGCCCAAAATATCCACTACATAGTTAATGTGGTCCTCGATGACTTCTTTTAACTCTCCTAACCAGTCCTTGCCATAACGGTAGGCAGCTTCTGCCGCCAAATACCCCAAGCCTGAGATTTCATGTTGGTTATTGGCCAACTGGCGTTTT
>CAUVRF010000041.1:0-13571 GCA_963554245.1 uncultured Streptococcus sp. | reverse complement strand
TAGCTTTGTCTAGTGAAGCGGCACGACTTCTCTATGCAGGAATTGTCGGGGACACGGGACGATTTCTCTACCCGTCAACTAGTGCCCGTACCTTTAGAGTAGCTAGCCAGCTCCGAGAAGTTGATTTTGATTTTGCTGGACTATCTCGTCAAATGGATACCATGAGCTTCAAGATTGCAAAACTGCAAGGGTATGTCTATGATCACTTAGAAGTCGATGAAAACGGGGCTGCACGCGTTCTGCTTACTCAAGACATCTTGGAAAAATATAAGGTTACGGATGCTGAAACAGCTGCGATTGTTGGAGCACCTGGTCGAATTGATACCGTTAAAGCTTGGGCTATCTTTGTTGAACAAGCTGATGGTCACTTCCGTGTGCGTATGCGCAGTAAAATCACTCCTATCAATGAGATTGCCAAAGAACACGACGGAGGAGGACATCCATTAGCTAGTGGCGCCAATTCCTATAGTCTAGAAGAAAACGAAATCATCTATCAAAAGTTAAAAAACTTGCTTAAAAACTGATAAAATACTTGCCAAACTTTTCAGAATCTGATAGACTAGTATGGTAACAATCTATGGCTCGCAAAGAGACCATGGCAGAAAGGAAATATTGCAAAATGAAAAAAGATATCCATCCAGAATATCGCCCAGTTGTCTTCATGGACACAACTACTGGTTACCAATTCCTTAGCGGTTCAACAAAACGCTCTAACGAAACAGTTGAGTTCGAAGGCGAAACTTACCCATTGATCCGTGTGGAAATTTCATCAGACTCACACCCATTCTACACTGGACGTCAAAAGTTCACTCAAGCAGATGGACGTGTGGATCGTTTCAACAAAAAATACGGTCTCAAATAATCAACCGCATTTATTGCTTAAAAACGTTGATACAAAGCCTTTTCCAAGAAATTGGAATTGGCTTTTTTTGTTTTTAGTACCGTCTTGGAAAACTAACCTTTTGCACTATCCAGATAATCTACAAATTTTGTGATAGCTTTCTTCTCTCCTGCTACTGTAGAATGGCTATAAGTATCCAGGGTCAACCCCTACTTCAATCATCAAGGTTGCATGAGTATGTCTGAAGCCATGAGGAGTTATCTTCTTCAAGCCATGTTTCCTGATGATCCGCTTTAGAACACTATTGATATAATCCTGATATAAAGGTTCTATCTTTCCGTCTCGATCAACAAACGTAAACATATAATCGCTATCAATCAATGGGGTAACTGACAGTTGCCCCTTTTCTCTTCTGCTCTTTTGTTTCCACTCTTTCAAAATCGAGATTGTCTCAGTATCTAAAGGGATTTGCCGTATGGAAAACCTGTTTTTGGTGCTTTTCTCAACGGCTTTCCCCTTGATTCTACCTAGGTTTTTGCTGATAGAAAGTAATTGATTATCAAAATCAATATCAGACCACCTTAAAGAATACAGCTCCCCTTTCCTTAAGCCACTATAGGCCAACAAACGAAATAAGGCATAGTTTTTATAAGACTCTTCTGCCTTAATAATAGCTAAAAACTCATGCAACTCCTCAACGCTAAAGAAGTTATCTGACTTCTTCCGCTCTCTTTTTGGGAGTATCGTTTGCTTCATTGGGGTTGTCTGTAATCCATTTCATTTTCAAAGCAAAATCAAACACTTGGCTAGTATAAGATTTTACCTGTTTGATATTTCTAAAAGTCTGACCTTTTTCGGTAATAAAGTCTTGGCATTGCCAAGGAGTAATTTTGGAAATTTTCATCTTTCCAAGAACTGGCAAGATATGAATTCTAAACAAGTCATCTGTACGGACGCTTGTCGTCCTCTCTACTGTATTTTGATAAGTTTTGAACCATTCTTCAAAAACTTCATCAAAACGTCTCTCAGAGACTCTCAGAAGCCCTGAGAGGTCTCCTGACGCTTTTTTGTGGTAAATCGTAGCTTCATACTGTCTAGCCTCTCTAAGGCTCTTAAAACCGCTTTTAAAGAAGTCCTGACGTTTGCCATCAATCACCCTGTAGATTCTGACCTTATAAAGATACCCTGATTTAGACTTTTTAGCCTTATATTTAATAATAGACATTCTAATTTCTCCTTTATTTTTTAAGGTTTCGGAGCTTATAAAATAAAGAAATCATGATTGTCAGTTATTTCTTACGCTTTTTCTCTTCTTGCCGTCTCTTGTATTCAGGAGTCTCTACCCATGCCTCCCAGACATAATGATAAGGGGAGTCTTCTGCTCCTGATTTGTTAATCAGGAAAGGGATAAGGCCTTGTTTCTCATCAGCTATAAATTCCTTAATAGCTTTAACCAAAACAGGGTTAAAGTCTTTTTTGCTTGCTAGAAAATCAATGTAGTCAGACAATGCCTCTGACTGATTGAGTTCTTTAAGTATAATAGCAAGGTCATCTCTAAAAGGCGTCCATTGAGTGATTTTATTTTCAATCGTACTTTTTCCCTGAAGCACTTTGGCGAAGCCTTTAAAAATTTCTTTGGCTGATCCTGGATTGACTAATACAGGGTTATCATCAATCCCCAGCAAGTAAGGGATAGACACGCCAAAGTATTCTGATAAAATTTGCGCATTTTTAGCATTTGGACTTCTACTCCCTTGATTGTAATTTCCGAGAGTAGAGTAGCCTATACCTGTAGCCTCACTTATTTCTTTAAGAGATAATTTACTGTTTTTAACAAGTGTTTGAAAGTTTGTCAAATAATAATCCTCCTTTTTGACATATTATAACACAAATTACACAAAAGAGAAAAAACTCTTGACACAAAACATAAAAGAGATTATAATTTAATTCAAGATACACATTTGTGTATTTGATTCGGAGCTTATAAAATTAAGAAAGGGGTCAGAATATGACAGAAAACTTTACCATCCACCTCCCAAAAGCAACCGAAAAGAAGTTGCTTGCCCGTTACGATACCATGCTTCAGAAAGCCATCGAAAAAGCTTTTGAGGACCAGGAGCTCTATAAACCCATGCTACGTATGGCAGGCTTGTGCCGTTGGCTTGATGTATCCACTACTACCGTTGTCAAATGGCAACGCGAAGGCATGCCCCACATGGTCATTGACGGAGTAACCCTGTACGATAAACACAAGGTAGCACAATGGCTACAACAATATGAAAGGTGAGAAATATGGATTACTGTGATGATTATTACTTAATACCTAAAGTATTATTTCAAGACGATTTCTATAAGGATTTGATACCCCTTGATGTTATTGTCTATTCTGTGCTAAGAAACAAACAAGAAGAGGCAATAGAGAAAGGTTGGGTAGATGATGAAGGAAATATTTACCTAGCATATAGAATTGAAGATCTAGCCAAAAAATTTTCTTGCGCTAGAACGACTATGGTAGCCGTTTTACAACGCTTGGAATCTGTCAACTTAATTGAACGTGAACGGCAATGGAATACAAGCTATTATAACCATAACTTACCATACATGACTTATATTAACGAGGTGTAAATATGATAAAGATTTACTTTGGAAAAGATACAGCACTTAATCAAGCTATCCAGTCACGATTGGATAGCTATCAGCTTGAATATCAAGTATTCTCAAGTAAAGATATAGATACTAAAACGCTGATGGAATGGCTTTTTAGGTCAACTGATATATTTGAACTGTTAAGTACTAAGATGTTGAAGTATAAATTAAATACACAAATTACACTTAGTCAATTTGTTAGAAAGATTTTGAAAGACGTTGATAGTTCCTTAAAACTCCCTATTGTTGTAACAAAAGAAGCCATTTATTCGAACATGACTCCAGAATATGTTGGGACACTCTTGCCAAAAGAGTACCGTAAAGCAGAACGAGAGAATTTATTTAGGAAATTTGAAAAGCTAGATGAAGGCAGACGTTTTTGGAGAAATTTTGAGATTGTCCGTAAACAATCTGAATTGCCTTGGTTTGAATTGCATATGTTGCTATTTGCTGATGTGTCTGATGATTTAGGAGAAATGAAAAAAGCTAAAGACCGATTCTTTAAATACAAGAAAAACAAGCAGATTCCCCCTGAAGATATCATCGAAAAAATCCTAGAAATATTTTTGATTGAAAGAGTTGACCTTTTTCAAAAATCTGTTTCAGATTTACAAAATTTTTAGTCCTAAAGCAGCTATGAAAACAACTATGAAAATATTTTGAAAATGGTATTTTGAGACTAAATTTTTGAGCTTTCTCAAAATTTATAACGCGGGCCCCTCTAACAGCCCGCTAACAGCCCGCTATGTTCCCATTTCGTGGGATTTTACTGCACCCATTTTTTGGCAAGTTTGACCGTAGCAAAATGAAAATGGTCCGACGAAGTCGGCTTGGGGTTGCTCCCCCAAGAATGTCATTTTACGGAGGTCTTTGCGCAGACAAAAAAGAGGCGCCGATAGGCGACCTCTACAAGAAAGGAGGTTGATTTGGAATTAAAAGTTAGCTTGGACAACATCACTATTACAGCTTATATCAAACCTATCAAACTCCTTGATCTCAAAAGTTTGATAGAAAGTCATACAGCCATTATCGTCCAGACTGCAATGACTGATATGTTTAGAGCAATCACTCGGGACGGAAGTCACGTTAGACTCCTCCTAGACTACGACAAATTAAAAGGACAAGCCTTTAATGCTCGCCCTTTCAGGATAGAGTTTAACCCCAATAAACTCCGACAGATTGATATTAATATCTTAGATACAATTATACCATATCTTGAAGATATTGCAATCTCTCGAGTCGATTTAGCTTTTGATATATTTGAAGTTGATTGTAGTGAGTTTATTCTTGAAAAGAAAGGCCGCCCTACTGCTACCAAAGAATGGAGAGACCAGAATGGAAAACTAGAAACTAAATATCTAGGCGCCTCCAGGTCAGAAAAGCAAATCAGACTCTATAACAAAAAAGTTGAACAATTAGAAAATGGCTCTGATGAAGACAAGAAATTTGCCCAGCAGTTCCAGCATTGGTGGCGCTTAGAATTTCAGCTCCGCAGTCGCTCGGTTGAAGAAATATTTGAAGTCGTTGACTCTGTTATCTTTAAACCGTTTAACTTTGAAGGTTTAGGCATAGAGGCTCAACTTTACTTACTTGCCCTTACTCGTGATAAAGGAATCTGGAACAAAGTCAGTAAAAACACACGTACAAAATACAAGAAACTTTTACAGACCTATAAAACATCTGATATTGACTATCTGAAATTGATGAAAGATTTATTAAAACATGAACGACCAATATTAGAAAAACAGCTTGCTTATTATGGGGGAAGAGAAACAAAAAATAGCTTTCAACCATTTGGTTGAAAATCCAGTATTAACAAGGAGTTACGAGGCCTAAAATGAGAATAAAAGACTACGCTGATAGCCTGGGAGTTAGTAGTCAATCCATCTATAAACGGATACGATCTCCAAAATATAAAGAGAGGTTGAAAGGTCATTTATACCTAGACAATCAAAAGGTTGAAAACCTTGATTTAATAGGCATTAGAATACTTGAAGATTATCATTTTGAAAATGATGTGATTAAACTTGAGAAAGAATTAGAGGAGGCTAAAGAACAAGGCAAACAACTAGAACAAGATTTGCAACTATTGAAAGGCTATAGGAAGAGTGAGCAACAAAATTTAAAAGCTTGGGCAGATTATGCTGAACGATTGGAACAACATCGATTTTACTTAATGATTGCACTGACTACTGTATCTATAGCTTTCCTTGTAGCTTTAGCCTTTGCCGTCTTCTGATGGCATTTGTCGGACAATGCGAAGCGTCCGACCCTGGGGCACTGATAGAGTGCCCTACTCGCTTCGGCGAGTATAGTCGAAACTCCTCTTGTGGCTCGAGAGGTGATTCGATGTCGCTCCTGTATTCGGAGCGATGTGCCGTCTGCAAGACCCTTCGGAGAACGCACATTTACGGAGTAAAGTATAGTGCGTTACACTTTACATGGAAGTCGTGCCGATCCTTCAGGAAAAAATCTACCCTATGGGTTACTTAGTCCTGGTGGCAATCTTTCGCCACCAGCTCGGCGACCCTTTGAGCCGAGAAAGGAGAACAAACTATGAGTTATGCAGTAGCTAGGATGCAAAAAATGAAATCTGGAAATCTTGGTGGTGCCTATCGTCACAATGAACGAATTTTTGAAAATCACTCGAACAAAGATATTGACCCAGAAAAGACTCACCTAAATTATGAATTAACCGACCGTGACCGCTCTATCCCATACGATAGGCAGATTAAACAATACATCAACGATAATAAAATTTCCAAACGTGCTCTACGTAAAGATGCCGTTTTGTGTAATGAATGGATTATTACATCAGACAAGGCATTTTTTGAAAATATGAGTCCAGATCAGATTAAGAATTTTTTTGAAACAGCAAAAAATTTCTTTGCTGAAAGATACGGTAATAGTAATATCGCTTATGCTATGGTACATCTTGACGAGAGTACGCCACATATGCACTTAGGACTTGTACCTATGCAAAATGGCAAGTTAAGCTCTAAGTCATTATTTGGCAGTCGTGACCAACTGAAAGAGATCCAGGAAGCATTTCCTAGATACCTGAACAAACACGGATATAATTTGCAACGTGGGGAGTCTGATAGCAAGAAGAAACACCTCGAAACAGCAGAATTTAAAGAAAAGCAACGCTTACTAGATGATACTGATAAAAAGATAGTTGATAAAACCGAAAAACTAAAGCAACTAGAAAAACAGGAAAAGCAAGCTACTGAAAAAATCAAGCAACACGAAAAAGAGAAAGATGCTTTACTAGATGATATAGCTGTTTTGGAGTCTATTCAACCTCTACAGATTGAAGAAATGAAAAAAGACAAATTAGTCAGACGTACATTTGACGGAAAACTAAAAATGGATAAAGCAACCTATGACAGACTCTTTCATACAGTCTCCCAACATGCCCTGGATAATAATAGGCTAAGGCATGAAAACAGCAACCTTGAACAGCAATTACAGCAATCACTTTCTAAACAGAATAACTTAGCTAAAAAACTGATGAAGAGTGATCACATATTATCTGAAAATCGTACACTAAAATCAGAAGTCGATAACCTAAAACACGCAAATAAAAAACTCAATGAAAGTGTAAAACGATTGGGTGAGCAATTAAATTCTGTAAATAAAAAACTTGCGTTTTGGCGCAAAACAGCAAGAAATTACATGCATCCTAAAGAATTCAGCAGAATGTTACATGTCATAAATCAAATACGTCCACCAAGAATAACCATTATGTCAATCGCTCGGAGCTTTAAAAACATGATTGAAAAAAATATATTTTAAGCACTTTATGCCGTGAAAGTCTCTTGATAACAAGCTAGTCGACTTTAGACTAAAGACAGTCGAGTCGTCAGGCTGAAAAGCTGACGACCGATTACCAAAGTCTAAAAAAGACTAGGTTACTTGTTGTCAAGAGAACCATGGAATAAATGAACAAGGAGAAAAAGATGAACAATATTAACAAACCTTTAGTACACAAAATTAAACAACCCGCTACATTTTCTGGAAAAATATTACTGGGTTTCCTACAGTCAGTTTTTAAAGAAATCACTGGAAACTATATACCATCAGCCTATCCACTTAGCATTATTGAGCCTTATTTTACCTCAGATAAACAGGGAGAATCGTTTTGGTCAAATGCCCTGGCTATCAATGTTTTAGAAATTCGTCTCAAGGATAACTATAACATCCATCTAATACAAAAATCACCTTATATTCTTCTTGTTATTGAGGATATTGATATCTTCAAAACTGGAGTTATTAACCTCTTTAATGACTTACTTGATCCTGATAAAAAGTATCTGATTTATCGTGATTTTATCAAAACATACCGCAATATGACTCCGATTGAAAAAATCGATTTTTTCAAAAAGAAGACCATCGAGGGAATCGCAGTTAAAAAATAAGCTGTGGTATACTATTTAGTGAGGAGGTAACGCTATGAGAAAAACACTATTTGGTTGGATGCTTGCATTTTCTGCATTACGCTTTCTTGATCGCTCTGTACGACAGTCAACTAAAGCGCTACGACGTCTATTGAAATAACTTAGTTCTGTTATCAAACAGAACTTTTTTTCTTGATTAAAATCTATATCTAGTATATAATCAATCTATAACGTATAGATTGGAGATATATCATGGCTATAACATTATCAAAACAATACAATTTTAAACTGAATGAAGCTACTATGGAACAAGCTCGAAATATTATCAAGGAAAAGGGAATGACAATGACAGATGCTATTTCTTTATTTGTGGAGCAAATAGTCCTGGAACAAGATTTGCCTATTAAGACGGCCGAAGATCTACATAGAGAACAGTTGATTAAGGAATTACAAGCCCAATCTGAACGTGCCTTGAGAGAATACGAGGCAGGAGAAGGTACTTCTCTAAACAATATGAGGGTACGCTATGGCTTATAATGTGATAGCTTCAAAAGAGGTCGAGGAAGCTATCGACAATATACACGACTATATAGCTACGGTACTTCTATCCCCTCAATCTGCCAAAAATACTGTGACTAAAATTTTAGACAGCTTAAAAAGTTTAGAAATCTTTCCTGAAGCAGGTTTTGATGCTGATGAGAAAATCGGAGTAAAGATTAACAGCAAGTATCCCACACGAGGAAAAATTATTGACCAATATGTTTTGCTTTACTTCATCGACCAAAACCGAAACACTGTTTTTTTATCTCACCTATTCCACACAAAGAGCGACTATGTCACTTTGCTACAAAAAGGCAATAAAAAAAGCTCAACTGATTGAGACATCTTTCTTTATTTTATAAGCTCCGAAACCTTAATTTTTGGTACCTTTTTGGTACCGTCTTGGTTTAACAATACGCTATATATATAATATTTTACAGCTACTTTCCCTTTAGAAACGTTGATTTAATAAGGATTTAAACATTACAGAGTATACCTTTGTAAATACGGTCTCAAATAACAAGAAAAAGAACAGTTTCAACTGTTCTTTTTTTGCACTTATTTTTATGAACCAACCACTACTACTTTCTCTTTATTAAACTTCACGCCGCTTCCGATACTTGACTTCAAAACCGCTCTTAAAAAATATCGAAAAGAAGCCTGATATTGAGAATGGTCAAGATGATTGAAACTGCGTAACCTAGGATTGTGTTCCACTTGGCATTAGTGAATTCTCCCATCAGTGACTTCTTAGATGTCAGATAAATTAAGGGGAAGATTGAAAACGGAAGAGCGATTGACAGAAAGACCTGTGAATAGACCAATAACTGATCCAAGGTTTTTTCTTGATGTCCAAACAAGACGGCAACAATAATCACAGGAAGCAAGGCAAAAATCCGGGTACCGATACGGATAATCCACTGAGGCAATTTCAGATGTAAGAAGCCTTCCATGACAATCTGTCCTGTTAAGGTACCTGTAATGGTCGAATTCTGGCCACTTGCTAAGAGGGCTAGGGCAAATAAAGTTGACAGAGTTGAGCTGGCTATCGCTCCTGCTATTGTCGAATCCTGTAAAGCATTGTACATTTGAGAGAAAGCTGAAATTTCAGATGCATGACCAAAAAAGAGAGATGCCCCTAAAATGAGAAGCAAGGAATTGACAATAAAGGCTAGGGACAACTGAAGATTTGAATCCCAGGTCATAAAACGCACGGCTTTTCGAACATCCTTCTTATCTTTGTGATTGATTTTCCTTGTTTGGGATAGGGATGAATGAAGATAGAGATTATGGGGCATGACTGTCGCTCCTACAATCCCTAAAGCCAAGGTCAATTGGCTTTCATGACCTGGCAATGGTGTTTCAAATAATGTAGGAGTCGGTAAATAACCACCAAATATACCCTGAATACTTGGACTGGATAAGGCCACCAGATAGGTAAAGATGGCTAATATGGTTAAAATAAGGGTCGTAACAATGGCTTCAATTTTTTTGAAGCCAAATTTCATCAATAAAAGTAACAAAAATACATCTAAAACGGTTAAGAGGATAGCGACCATAATCGGTATTTTAAATAAAAGATTTAAGGCAATCGCTGAGCCTAAAACCTCGGCTAAGTCTGTCGCCATTAAAGCTAATTCTAAAATCACCCACAAACTATAGCGAAGCCACTTGGGAGCATGATGTGCTGTTGCCTGTGCTAGGTCCATCCTAGTCACGATACCGAGCTTTCCAGCCATCTGTTGTAGCTGCATGGCGATGATGGATGAAATCAAAATAACAAATAAGAGACTATATTTGTAGGAAGCACCACCAACCACACTGGTAATCCAGTTTCCAGGATCCATATAACCAACTGCTACAAGGGCTCCAGGTCCTAAAAAAGCTTTTAGATTTTGCCAAAAATGATTGTTATTAGGAGTTTCAATAGATTGGTTGATCTCAGAAAGAGAGACTTTTTTGTAAGAAGACATCGGAATTTTACACTTTCTAATCTGTCTTTACCTATTTTCTTAATGGAATTTTTGAAAATATAATGAAAATAGTTTTCCATTTCCAATTCACCCTTATTATATCACATTTTGGAATGATTCCTAAGAAAAGAAATGATAGTTGAAATAGGCAATATCAGTATTATAAAAGCCAGCGTCAGAAAACGCTGGCTTTAAAACTGTGAAAATGCCTTCTCAACTAGATCGCTTCTGTGACAAAACTACGGCTTTCAAGCACCTTAAGCATGGCATTAGCTGTATCTAGGGCTGTAAAGAGTGGCACACCATGTTCAATGGCTGAACGACGGATTTGCTCTCCATCTTCGTCAGCAGTTCGTTTGGTTCCGACAGTATTGATGATCGCTTGGATTTTTCCTTTACGGACATAGCTTGGGATATCCTGTTCATCGTCACCAATCTTACCAACAGGTTGGGCTTCGAGTCCATGACTGGCAAAGAAGGCTGCTGTCCCTTCTGTCGCGAGGATACCGTAGCCGATATTTTGGAAACGACGAGCCAAGTCCAAGGCTTCATCTTTGGCATCATCTGCGATGGTAAAGACAACATTTCCAAAGGTTGGCAAGTGCAGGTAAGAAGCTTCAAAAGCCTTGTAGAGAGCTTTTTCAAGAGTTGTATCAGAACCCATGACTTCCCCTGTTGACTTCATTTCAGGACCTAACAAGCTGTCTACCTTAGCTAGCTTGGTAAAGGAGAAGACTGGCGCCTTGATATGAACGCGAGTGCTTTCTGGATAAAGTCCATCTTGATAGCCAAGTTCTTCAAGACTTTGCCCAAGAATGAGCTTAGTCGCTACCTGAGCCATAGGAATATTAGTTACCTTAGAAAGGAATGGCACCGTACGGCTGGCACGCGGATTGACCTCAATAACGTATACTTTTTCATCCTTGATGACAAACTGGATGTTCATCATTCCAAGACAGTTAAGGCCAATTGCTAGACGTTTAGTATAGTCAGCGATGGTTTCCTGCACCTTTTGCGACAAGGTTTGCGGTGGGTAAACGGCCATTGAGTCACCTGAGTGGACACCAGCACGTTCGATATGCTCCATGATACCAGGGATAAGGACATTTTCTCCGTCTGAAATGGCATCAACTTCACACTCTTGCCCAACGATGTAAGAGTCAACAAGAACAGGGTGGTCTGGACTAGCCTTAACAGCGGTACGCATGTAAGAACGAAGGTCTTCTTCGTTTTCAACGATTTCCATGGCACGTCCACCAAGTACATAAGATGGACGAACGAGGACTGGGAAGCCAATCTTGCGAGCAGCAAGCACAGCTTCTTCTTCATTAGTTGCTGTTTGTCCTGGTGGCTGTGGAATATCCAAGTCTTTCAGAGCTTGCTCAAAGAGGTCACGGTCTTCGGCACGGTCCAAGTCAGCTACTTGGGTACCAAGAATGGTCACACCTGCTTTTGCCAAAGGTTCCGCAAGGTTGATGGCTGTTTGGCCACCAAACTGAACGATAACGCCTTTTGGTTGCTCCAAGTCGATAACATTCATGACATCTTCGAATGTCAATGGTTCAAAGTAAAGTTTGTCTGATACCGAGAAGTCTGTTGAAACGGTCTCTGGATTTGAGTTCATGATGATAGCTTCATAACCAGCAGCCTGGATAGCCTTAACAGAGTGAACGGTTGCGTAGTCAAACTCAACCCCTTGTCCGATACGGATTGGACCTGAACCTAGGACTAGGACGGATTCCTTATCAGACTTGATAGACTCATTTTCCCAGCCATAGGTTGAATAGAAGTATGGTGTTTCAGAGTCGAATTCTGCCGCACAGGTATCGACCATCTTGTAGACTGGGACAATCTTGTTTTCCAAACGAAGTTGGCGAACTTGGTCAGCTGTCGTTTCCCAGAGTTCAGCAATCTTACGGTCTGAAAATCCATTGAGTTTGGCAGTTTTCAAGACTTCTAGATCTTGTGGATGGGCACCCAATTCTTGCTCAATTTCAAAGATGTGTAAGAGTTTATCTAGATAGAAGATATCAATCTTAGTCAATTCAGCAATTTCTTCTGGTGTGTAACCACGGCGAATGGCCTCTGATACGTAGAAGAGACGGTCATCTTGGGCTTTCACAACCTTTTCAATCAAGGCATCATCTGAAACCGCTGCCAGCTCAGGCATTTCATTGTGGTGAACTCCAATTTCAAGTGAACGACAGGCTTTTAGAAGAGATTCCTCGATGTTACGACCGATAGCCATGACTTCCCCAGTCGCCTTCATCTGAGTTCCAAGACGACGCTCACCTTTTTCAAACTTGTCAAATGGGAAACGTGGAATCTTAGCAACGACGTAGTCAAGAGCTGGTTCAAACATAGCATAAGTTGAACCTGTAACTGGGTTGATGACCTCATCCAGGGTCAAACCAACGGCAATCTTGGCAGCCAATTTGGCAATCGGATAACCAGTTGCCTTAGAAGCAAGGGCTGACGAACGCGATACACGAGGGTTTACTTCGATAACATAGTACTTGAAGCTATGCGGATCAAGGGCCAGCTGAACGTTACACCCACCTTCAATCTTGAGAGCGCGGATAATGCTCAAGCTCGCGTCACGTAGCATTTGGTTTTCATAGTCTGACATAGTTTGCGCAGGGGCGAATACGATGGAATCCCCTGTGTGGATCCCAACTGGGTCAAAGTTTTCCATGTTACAAACAACGAGGGCATTGTCAGCTGAATCGCGCATGACTTCGTACTCGATTTCCTTGAAACCTGCGATTGAACGTTCAATCAAACATTGGGTAACAGGTGACAGTTTCAACCCATTTTCAGCGATTTCACGCAATTCTTCCTCGTTGGCACACATACCACCACCAGTACCACCAAGGGTAAAGGCTGGACGAACGATAACAGGATAGCCGATTGATGCTGCAAAGGCAACAGCTTCTTCTACTGTGTTGACAATTTCAGATTCAGGGATTGGCTGCTCAAGCTCTTCCATCAATTGTTTAAAGAGGTCACGGTCCTCTGCTTGGTCGATGGCAGACAATTTAGTACCTAGAAGCTCTACTCCCAATTCATCTAGAATACCGTTTTTAGACAATTCCATGGCCATATTGAGTCCTGTCTGACCACCAAGAGTTGGAAGCAAGGCATCTGGACGTTCCTTACGAAGAATACGTG